>NZ_JBSPEI010000009.1:0-240252 GCF_055796175.1 Pseudocitrobacter sp. 2023LY-00077
ATGGCTGGAAATTCGCGGCAACAAACCACTCGGTTGGGTCAAAGATGCGATGCGTGAATCGTATGACGCCTGCCGCACCGCCATGCTTCAGGCTGGCAACTCTCCGGCAATTCCGGATGGTTGGATTCCGGTTAGTGAGCGCGTGCCGGAAGAGGATGGAAATTACTGGGGATGGTGGAGTGAAAGCAAGCGTCAGGGGCCAGTATGGTTTATCAAAAGTGACCTTCAGGCTCAGTTCCAGAGCAGCGAAATAACCCACTGGATGCCACTGCCAGCAGCACCGCAGCAGGAGGGGAAGTGATGCCTCCAGTCAAAGTGATTGTCATCACTGCAGTGATGTTCGCTGTGTGCCAATTAATTTCGATGACAGGTTATGGCATATGGTGAGCAAACTAAAACAGCGGCGTACGCGCCGCCTTAAAGCTGATGTATCCTGGTGGAAAGCAGAATCGCACGATCTCTATGTCCGTGTGATGGAACAAGCAGATGAAATCGCCCTGCTCCGTTCTCAGGTTCTGCGTGTTCCAATGCCGGTTATGGTGCCAGCAGACATCATCCACCAGCTCGATAATAAAATGTGCAAAGCGTGCAATGATGGACTCCGTTGTGGGTGCTCATCTTGCGCATATCGGAATAGATAGCCGGGTGCAGCCGGTTAAGTGGAGAACCATATCATGAGCAGCGTTATTCAATTAGCCCCAAATGACTGGGTCTGCGAAAGTGTTCTTATCGCGGTAACCGGGCTAAAGCCCGGTACCATCCTCCGTGCAAGAAAAGAATGTTGGATGGTAGGACGGGAGTATTTACATGTATCACCTGACGGAAACCCTAAGCCATCAAGCGAGTGTATGTACAACAGAAAAGCTGTTGATGCCTGGGTAGCTTCGATGAAAAACAAACAACCAGGGTGATTTGAAGCCATGAAAAAGGTAAGCTCACTTCGCTCTTGGGCGTCTGGAGAATGTTATGGATAAGAACACATATCCGACAGGCGTCGAAAACCATGGTGGCACATTACGCATCTGGTTTACCTATAAAGGTAAGCGTGTCAGGGAAAACCTCGGTGTCCCTGACACCGTTAAAAATAGAAAGATTGCAGGTGAATTGCGTACTTCTGTCTGTTTTGCGATTAAGACGGGGAATTTTGATTATGCAGAACAATTCCCTGAGTCGCCTAACCTCAACGCTTTTGGGGTTGTAGAGAAGGAGATAACCGTCGCGGATTTGGCAAAAAAATGGCTTTCTCTTAAGACAATGGACATTGCTAACAGTACGTATGACCGTTACGGATCTGTGCTACGAAATATGCTGCCTCGTTTTGGCGATGGGCGCTTAGCATCAACCGTAACAAAGGAAGATGTGCTGTTTATCAGGAAGGAATTGCTTACGGGTTTCCACCTTCCATCAGTTAAACAGAAACCCATCGCAAAAGGCCGGCGCGTTGCGACAGTAAATTATTACATGTTAATCACGTCAGCAGTCTTTAAGTTTGCCGTAGAAAATGGGTACATCCAGCAAAACCCGTTTTCAGGGATTCCTCTTTTGAAGAAATCCCGCCAGCCCCCGGACCCGTTAACCAAAGATGAGTTCGTGAGAATGATCGGAGCTTGCCACCACCAGCAAACAAAGAACTTCTGGGCTTTGGCAGTGTATACCGGTATGCGTCATGGCGAACTGTGTGCGCTGGCCTGGGAAGACATCGATCTGAAGAAAGGCACGATAATGGTGAGAAGGAACTACACCAAAATGAAGGAGTTCACCCTGCCAAAAACTTTGGCGAGTACAGACAGGGTGATTCACCTGATTCAACCAGCAATTGATGTTTTGAAGAATCAAGCCGAACTTACCCGGCTTGGCAAGCAGCATCGGATTGAAGTCATAACCCGGGAATATGGATTAAGTACCATCCACCCGTGCACATTTGTCTTCAATCCCAAGCTCACTGACAGGACCCATCAGGCTGGAGACTGCTTCTCAGTGAATTCTATCAATAACACATGGGATGCGGCAATAAAGCGGGCTGGAATTAGGCATCGCAAAGCATATCAATCAAGACACACATACGCTTGCTGGTCTTTGTCGGCAGGTGCGAACCCGAGCTTTATTGCAAGTCAGATGGGACACACTGATGCAAAAATGGTGTTCCAGGTATACGGGGCATGGATGCCGGATGATAATGCTGTACAGGTTGAAATGCTGAACAGGCATTTATCAGATTATGCCCCAAGCATGCCCCAAAGGGCATTCACGGCATGAAATAGTTTTTAAATTCAATAATTTAATCGGTTAGGGCAGTATATTATCTATGAGCGTACGTTTAGTGTTAGCCAAAGGGCGTGAGAAATCCTTACTCCGCCGCCATCCCTGGGTCTTTTCCGGGGCCGTTGCCCGTATGGAAGGCAAAGCCAACCTCGGTGAAACCATTGATATCGTTGATCACAAAGGGAAATGGTTAGCCCGCGGGGCTTACTCGCCGGAATCGCAAATCCGCGCGCGCGTCTGGACGTTCGATGCCGATGAAACCATTGATATCGCCTTTTTTGTCCGTCGCTTGCAGCAGGCGCAGCAGTGGCGCGACTGGCTGGCACAGAAGGATGGGCTCGATAGCTATCGTCTGATTGCCGGCGAGTCTGACGGGTTGCCGGGCGTAACGATTGACCGCTTTGGCAGCTTCCTCGTCCTGCAACTGTTGAGCGCCGGGGCGGAATATCAACGTGCGGCGTTAATCAGCGCGCTGCAAACGCTGTACCCGGAATGCCCGATTTATGATCGTAGCGACGTTGCGGTGCGTAAGAAAGAAGGTATGGAACTGACACAAGGCCCGGTTACCGGTGAACTGCCGCCAGCCCTGCTGCCAATTCAGGAGCACGGTATGAAGCTGCTGGTGGATATCCAGCACGGTCACAAAACCGGTTACTACCTCGATCAGCGCGACAGCCGTCTGGCAACACGCCGCTATGTGGCCGACAAACGCGTCCTCAACTGCTTCTCTTACACCGGCGGTTTCGCTGTCTCTGCGCTGATGGGCGGCTGCCGTCAGGTCACCAGCGTCGATACGTCGCAGGAAGCGCTGGATATCGCGAAGCAGAACGTCGAGCTGAACAAACTGGATCTCAGCAAAGCGGAGTTCGTCCGTGACGACGTGTTCAAACTGCTGCGCAAATACCGCGATCAGGGCGAGAAGTTCGACGTTATCGTGATGGATCCGCCGAAATTTGTTGAGAACAAAAGCCAGCTTCAGGGCGCCTGCCGTGGCTATAAAGATATTAACATGCTGGCTATCCAGCTGCTTAATCCGGGTGGCGTGCTGCTGACATTCTCCTGCTCCGGGCTGATGACAACAGATTTATTCCAGAAAATCATCGCTGATGCCGCAATAGATGCCGGTCGTGATGTACAATTTATAGAGCAGTTCCGTCAGGCAGCCGATCACCCGGTGATCGCGACTTATCCCGAAGGGCTGTATCTGAAAGGGTTTGCCTGTCGCGTCATGTAACTTGAAAAGCGAAACAACGACCTCATATTGTATGGAGTTAATGTTTCCCGGGAGGTGACTATGATTGCCAGCAAATTCGGTATCGGCCAACAGGTCCGTCATTCCTTATTAGGGTATCTGGGCGTGGTTGTCGATATCGACCCGGAATACTCACTTGATGAACCAGAGCCCGATGAACTGGCGGCAAACGATGAACTTCGGATGCTGCCGTGGTATCACGTGGTCATGGAAGATGAAGACGGCCAGCCGGTTCATACCTATCTGGCTGAAGCGCAACTGAGCGGTGAAGTGCGTGAAGATCATCCGGAACAACCTTCGATGGATGAGCTGGCGCGTACTATTCGCCAGCAGCTTCAGGCGCCGCGACTGCGTAACTAACCCCCCGTTCTACACCGTAATCACACCGTTCACTTGCGTGAGCGGTGTTTTTTTACATTATTTCGATCATAACGCCTGCAACACGGTTTCCAGCCACTGCGCAAATACTCTCACCTTCTGCGGCAGATGCCGATGCGGGTAGATAAGCGATAACTTACGCGATGGGCAGGGAAAATTCGGCAGTACCTCAACCAACTGACCGCTATCGATATAGGGCTGTAAGAAGAAATTCATCCCCTGCAACATTCCGAGCCCGGAAAGACCCGCCGAAATATAGACCTCGGCATTATCCAGAATCAATCGCCCCGGCAGAACGCGTTCTTCGACGCCCTGAGACGTCGTAAAGTGCCAGGGCACAATCTCCCGGTTATTGCTGACAATCCAGTTAACAGCCTGATGATGGCGCAGATCGTCAAGCGTCTGCGGCGTGCCATACTGTGCAAGATACCCGGGGCTGGCGCAGGTCATTCTCCTCACCTCACCCATCGGGCGCGCCATATAGTCACCGTCATCGAGCTTCCCGACGCGCAGCATGCAGTCCAGCCCCTCGCGCAGCATATCGCGCCGTACATCGCTACCGGTGAGGATAATCTCAAGGTCAGGGTGTTCGGCATAAAACTCAGCGAGCCGGGGAACCACCAACTGACGCGCAAAGGCAACCGGCATATCGACGCGCAGCTGCCCGTGTAAGGGGCGGTCCGGCGCAAATGATGCCAGGAGTTCATCGGCCTGATACAACAAAGGTTTGCTACGGCGGTAAAACTCTTCGCCTTCCGAAGTTAACGCGATGCGCCGCGTGGTGCGCTGAAGTAAGCGGACGCCACATTGCGTTTCCAGCTGCTGCACCGCTTTGGTGACCGCCGGGCGATGCAGCTCCAGGTTTTCCGCCGCTTGTGTAAAGCTTCCGGCGTCGACTATCTCCATGAATATCTTAATATTATCAAACAGATTCAATTGCATGTGCGGTGACCGTCGCCCGTTTCCATTGTTACTAATTTAATAACAGTGAAGAATTTTTTTCACTATTTTTATGAACAATAAATCGCTATACACTCCCTCCCACACCAGAAATGAGTTCGTGACGAGGAAATAAGATCATGAAAACGAATCGTATCTGCCAGATTCTAGGCATTGAAAAACCGGTTATTCAGGGCCCACTCTCGTGGTTAACCGATGCGCGTTTGGTCGCCGCCGTAAGCAACGCGGGCGGGCTGGGGGTTTTAGGGCCAAACGCAGGTCTTACCGCTGAAACGGCGGTCTCTACCCCGCAAGAAACCGCCGAGAAAATGCGCGAAGAGATCCGCAAAACCAAGCAATTAACCGAAAAGCCGTTTGCCGTGAATCTTATCCCTTCGCCGCAAAACGACATCTGGACGCCAGGCATCTTGCAGGTTGTCAAAGACGAAGCGGTGAAAGCCGTGGTCTATACCGGTTACGGCGAAGGCGCGATTATTCCTGCGCTGTTTGAGGAGCTGAAAGCCGCCGGTATTGCCATTATTTATCGTGATATCAACCCCACGCCCGCCAACAGCCGTGAAGCTGAACGCGCTGG
This sequence comes from Pseudocitrobacter sp. 2023LY-00077, assembly GCF_055796175.1. NCBI lineage: Bacteria > Pseudomonadati > Pseudomonadota > Gammaproteobacteria > Enterobacterales > Enterobacteriaceae > Pseudocitrobacter > Pseudocitrobacter sp. 2023LY-00077. Next base: position 5,427 of record NZ_JBSPEI010000009.1, read on the forward strand.
CGCAGATATCATCGTGGCGACGGGTTTTGATGAAGGCGGAACCTTACCAGCCACCGCGCTGGGCACCTTCTCTATCGTCCCAATGATCGTCGATGCTGTAGAAAACGTGCCTGTACTCGCCGCCGGGGGGATTGTTGATCAACGTACGGCCAGAGCCGCCCACGCATTGGGCGCGGAAGGTGTCTTCGCGGGTTCAGTGTTTATCAGCACGCTGGAAAACCGCGTACCGCAATCGATTAAAGAGAAAATAGTCGCGGCGAACGGGCTGGATTTAAGTCTGTTCCGTACCCTGCCGGACTACTACCGCTCCCTGCCGGGGAAACTGACCGAGAAACTGGTCGCTATGGACAAGTCCGGGGCCAGTAAAGAGGAGATTGGCCAGGCGATGGGCGGGCTTCGTGGCTTGCGGTTGGGTATGCTGGAAGGCAATACGGATGAGGGCTATATCTCACTGGGAACCGGGATTGGCGGCATTAAAGCCATTGTCAGCGTCGCCGACGTGGTGAATGCGCTGACCGTTTAACGGCGTTCTGTACGCAGAAAAATCAGAGACCGCCCGTGAGAATTACCGGGCGGAATCAATTATTTCGCCAGCCCCAGACGCGGAATTTCAATCGCCGGACAGCGATCCATTACCACGCTCAGCCCCGCATTGCGCGCCAGCACGGCCGCCTGTTCGTTAATCACGCCCAGCTGTAACCACAGTACTTTTGCCCCTATGGCAACCGCTTCCTGCGCCACGCCCCAGGCCGCTTCTGAGTTACGGAAAACATCAACCATATCGATTTTTTCCGGCACGTCCGCAAGCGTTGCATAGCCCTTCTGACCCAACAACTCTTTACCCGCCACTTTTGGCGAGACAGGAATCACGTGGTAACCCTGATCCAGCAAATATTTCATCACCCGATAGCTTGGGCGATCTGGTTTGTCACTTGCGCCAACCAGCGCAATGGTGCGCGTAGTGTTCAAAATGTCTGCAATATCACTTTCAGTCATCATTATCCTCCTGGCCTTTGCGCTAAGTGTACGTCAATCCGTCCAGGCCAGCCATAAACGCGCGCACTGCCGCCAATTTCACCACTCATCATATTTTTTACCCTTAAAGCTTGCAGCAGTATTCCCATCCAGTAATCTGTCTGCATTTATTGATCAGGATATTACGCTATGGAACTCACCACTCGCACACTGCCTGCGCGCAAACACATTGCGCTGGTTGCCCACGACCACTGCAAAGATATGCTTATGAAATGGGTCGATCGCCACAAAGCTGTGCTGGCGCAGCACGCGTTATCGGCGACCGGCACTACCGGAAACCTGGTGGCGCGCGCCACGGGTCTGGAAGTGAATGCGCTGTTGAGCGGCCCGATGGGCGGCGATCAGCAGGTTGGCGCGCTGATCTCTGAAGGGAAAATTGATGTGCTAATTTTCTTCTGGGACCCGCTGAACGCCGTGCCGCACGATCCGGACGTCAAAGCGCTGCTGCGTCTGGCGACCGTCTGGAACATTCCGGTCGCCACCAACGCCTCAACGGCAGATCTCATTATTCAGTCGCCGCATTTCAGCGACCCGGTGGATATTTTGATTCCGGATTATCAGCGTTATCTTGCCGATCGTCTGAAATAATTCATCAACCCGGCTATCACGCCGGGTTTCTTTTTCACGGTTTACGCGCCACCGGTACATCCAGCTGTTTAAGCGTTTCGACAAACGGCGATGGATTCTCTTTGTTGAACATCAACCACACGCGGTGTCGGGCGCGGGTCATCGCCACATACAGTAAACGGCGTTCTTCGGCGTCGATAAAATCCTCCGGCTCCGGCAGCAACGCTTGTTCCATGATTGATTCCCGCGCGGGTGCCGGGAAACCATCCTGCCCTTCCTGCAACCCCAGCACAATCACGTAATCCGCCTGCTGACCTTTACTGGCATGCACGGTCATAAAATCGATATTCAGCTTCGGCCAACGGGTGGCGGCTTTTTCCAGTGCGGCCGGTTTCAGATGGTGATAACGCGCCAGCACCAGAATACGCTGCTCCGCCGTGACGTAACCGCTTAGCTTGTCAAACAGCGCATCAAGCTGATCGTCCGGCAACAGGGTAACCGCCTTTTTATCCCCGGCCGTCAGGCTGTTTAATGGCTTATGCAGCTGGTGCGGGTTTTGTTGAATAAATCGGTTAGCTATCTGACCGATGCGACCGTTGAAGCGATAGGTGGTATCCAGCGCGCAGTTATCGCCCTCGCCGAAATAGTGCGTAAAGGCAGTCGTAAGCGACAACTGTGCGCCGCTGAAGCGATAAATTGCCTGCCAGTCATCCCCCACGGCAAATAGCGTAGTTTGTGAATTCTGCTTACGCAGCGCTGCCAGCAAGGCCGCGCGCTGTGGGGAGATATCCTGAAACTCATCGACCAGAATGTGTTTCCAGGGGCTGACAAAGCGCCTTTTTTCCAGCACGTTAATCGCCTGGTGAATCAGCCCGGAGAAGTCCACCGCGTTCTCTTCTTTTAGCGCGGTTTTCCACGCTTTCAGCAGCGGGGCCATCAGCTTAACGCGCTTGCCGAACAGTTCACGAACCTCTTCCGGCGCGTTGTCGATCATCTCGGCCTGCGTACCGCCATGCATGCGCATCAGGCTAACCCAGCGATCCAGTCGGCTGCCCATCCGTTTGAGGATCTTCGCATCATTCCAGAAATTGTCTTCGCCAACCTCCCAACCCATCTCTTCCTGCAACCATAAGCGCCAGCCCTTGGCCTGGGCTTTTTTCTCTTTGCACTGCTGCTGCCAGCAGTCGGTGAAAAGTTTGTAGCGGGCGGCGGTGTCATTTTCCAGTTTGCTGACCACCGGCACTTTTTTACTGCCCTGCTGAATGATGTGCAATGCCAGGGAATGGAAGGTTCGCGCGGATATCGCATCCGTATGCAGACGCTCCTGTATACGCTCATCCATCTCCTGCGCCGCTTTGCGTCCAAATGCCAGCAGTAAGATTTGCTCAGCTGCCGCTTCGCCGCGTGTCATCAGCCAGCCTGCGCGCGCCACCAGCACCGACGTTTTACCGCTCCCTGCGCCCGCCAGCACCAGCAGTGAGCGTTCACCGTTCACCACCGCACGGGCCTGAGAATCGTTAAGCGGTGAGGATTCAACCTGTTCGAAGAAATCGGCGTACTGTTCCAGCATCGAGTCGGTATAGCGCTGATTATGCGCCTGACGGCTGGCTTCCACATCGTTGAGCCAGGCCTGGCACTGATGCCACGCCTCGCGACAGTTGTCGAAGCTATCCAGGCGACTCACCGGCACCGGCAAACCTTCCAGCGCATGCAAAATCCGCTGACGGATAGTCGCAGTCTGCTGGCGGGTAAGCCATTTCCCGGCGTCGTTATTGTCAGCAATTTCCGCCAGCAGATGCTGTAACACATCGGCGGAAATGTCGCTCATCTCCTGGCTCCATGCCTGCCAGCGGGTGATTAAGTGACGATGAAAACGTTGGGTTTCGCCCCACTCTGTACCGTGCAGACGGACAACTTTATCTTCGGGCAGGACAAATTCCAGCTCGCCCCATACCAGCCCGCGCTTGCAGTTAATCGACAACAACTGATTGAAAGGAATGAGATATTCATGCTGTTCGCCCGATACCTTAACCCCCGCGTTGAGAAGCTCAACCCGATCGTAAGGATGCTGCGCCATGCGCTTGCCCAACGTTGTCGCTCTTAATTCCATCTTCGCCGAATCCTGACTTTTTCGATATCACACAGTGTAACCGCCAGAGAATAGGTGCTCCAGCGCAAAAAAACGTTACAATTACCCGGACTTATTATTCACAGGCCGCACAGAGGATTTATGCGTACCGTTCTGAATATTTTAAATTTTGTATTAGGTGGTTTTGCCACAACCCTCGGTTGGCTGGTAGCAACGTTCTTCAGCATCATTTTTATTATCACTCTGCCGCTCACCCGTTCCTGCTGGGAGATAACCAAACTGTCGCTGATCCCTTACGGCAACGAAGCGGTGCATGTTGATGAACTGGAGCCGCAGTCGAAAAACAGCGTGTTGAATGCGGGAGGCACCGTGCTCAATATCGTCTGGCTGGTGCTGTTTGGCTGGTGGCTGTGCTTGTCGCATATCGCAGTAGGTATTGCGCAATGCATCAGCATCATCGGGATTCCGGTGGGCATCGCCAACTTTAAAATCGCGGCGATTGCGCTGTGGCCGGTTGGCCGTCGCGTAGTACCGGTTGAAGTGGCTCGCGCCGCGCGCGAAGCCAATGCGCGTCGTCGCTTCCAGTAATCGGGGCTGATTCTCTTTATGTTAAGTCCCCTGCTACGCCGCTATACATGGAACAGCGCATGGCTTTATAACGTCAGGATTTTTATCGCCCTGTGCGGCACCACGGCGCTGCCGTGGTGGCTCGGCGATTCAAAACTGACCATTCCGTTAACCCTCGGCGTCGTTGCGGCGGCGCTGACCGACCTTGACGATCGTTTAGCCGGACGCCTGCGTAATCTGGTGATTACGCTTATCTGCTTCTTTATTGCTTCCGCTTCCGTCGAGTTGCTCTTCCCCTGGCCGTGGCTGTTTGCGCTGGGGCTGACGGTATCGACCACCGGGTTTATTCTGTTAGGTTGCCTGGGGCAACGCTACGCCACAATAGCCTTTGGCGCGCTGCTGATTGCCATCTATACCATGCTGGGCGTTTCCCTCTATTCCCAGTGGTATCAGCAACCGATGCTGCTGATTGCCGGCGCCGTCTGGTATAACCTGCTGACTCTCACCGGGCATCTGATTTTCCCGATCCGCCCGTTGCAGGATAATATCGCGCGCAGCTATGAACAGCTGGCACATTATCTGGAACTGAAATCACGCCTGTTCGACCCGGATATTGAAGACGAAAACCAGGCTCCGCTGTATGAACTGGCACTGGCAAACGGCAAGCTGATGGCGACGCTCAACCAGACCAAAACCTCGTTACTGACGCGTCTGCGCGGCGACCGTGGCCAGCGCGGGACGCGTCGCACGCTGCACTACTATTTTGTGGCGCAGGATATCCACGAGCGGGCCAGTTCCTCGCATATCCAGTATCAGACGCTGCGCGATAACTTCCGCTACAGCGACGTGATGTTCCGCTTCCAGCGTCTGCTGTCTATGCAGGCGCAGGCTTGCCAGCAGCTGTCGAAAGCGATTCTGCTACGTACGCCTTACCAGCATGACAGCCGCTTTGAGCGGGCATTTACCCATCTGGATGCCGCGTTAGATCGCGTTCGGGCGAGCGGCGCGTCGCCAGAACAGATGAAAGCGTTGGGTTTTCTGCTCAATAACCTGCGGGCGATTGACGCTCAATTGGCCACCATCGAATCCGAACAGGCGGAAGCTCAGGCGAAAAGCGAAACGGAAACCCTGCTCGCCGATGACGGCCTGCACGGCTTTAGCGATATTCGCCTGCGTTTGAGCATGAATATGTCTCCCGATTCCGCCCTGTTCCGTCATGCGGTCAGAATGTCGCTGGTGCTTTGCGCCGGGTATGCGTTTATTCAGTTTACCGGCCTGAACCACGGTTACTGGATTTTGCTCACCAGCCTGTTTGTTTGCCAGCCCAACTACAACGCCACGCGCCACCGTCTGGCATTGCGTATTATCGGTACATTGGTCGGCGTGGCGTTAGGTATTCCGGTTCTGTTGCTGGTGCCGTCGCTGGAAGGGCAACTGGCACTGATTGTGATAACCGGGGTGCTGTTCTTCGCCTTCCGTAACGTGCAGTACGCCCACGCCACCATGTTCATTACCCTGCTGGTGTTGTTGTGCTTCAACCTGCTGGGCGAAGGCTTTGAGGTGGCGCTGCCGCGCGTTATCGACACGCTGATCGGTTGTGGTATCGCCTGGTTCGCCGTCAGCTTCATCTGGCCGGACTGGAAGTTCCGTAACCTCCCACGGGTGCTGGCGCGCGCGGTGGATGCCAACTGCCGCTATCTGGATGCCATCCTTGAGCAGTATCATCAGGGCCGCGATAACCGTCTTGCCTATCGCATCGCCCGCCGCGACGCGCATAACCGCGATGCTGAGCTGGCGTCGGTGGTATCGAACATGTCGACGGAACCCAAGGTCACCAATGAGATGCGGGAAACGGCATTCCGTTTGCTGTGCCTGAACCATACGCTCACCAGCTATATCTCCGCACTGGGCGCACACCGTGAAAAGCTGACTAACCCGGATATTCTGGCGCTGCTGGACGATGCCGTGTGCTATGTCGATGACGCTTTCCATCACCTGCCAACGGATGAAGAGCGTGTTCAGGAAGCGCTGACCGGGCTGGCGGAACGCATCCGCCACCTTGAACCACGCCCGGACAGTAAAGAGCCGTTGGTTCTGCAACAAATTGGCTTGCTCGTTGCCCTGCTGCCGGAAATTTGCCGTTTGCAGCAACGCGTTCTTGCCTAATCGACCTGGGCGGGCGTGTGAATGTTCAGCGCGCTTGCCCAGTCAATCAACTCATCGCGCCGCCGCAGCGGAACAGCTGCGGCATGAACGCCCGTCAACGCCCCTTCGAGCGATAAAATAAACCCCACGCTCAGATTCTCGCGCAGACGGCGTAATTTCGCCCACGCGTCTTTTGCGCCCAGTCGTTGCAAATCCGCCACATTACATATCCCGGCCTCCGCCATAAGCAGTTCCATATGAAAGGAAAGATTTGGCAGATCCTTTAATCGTTGCGATACCAGACGCCCTTTTTTCTCCCGTTGCGCATCTTTTAACGAATACTTACTTAATCGCAGCAACATTTTTTGGTTCTGCCATAGCGCCTCATCGACGCGGAAATAGTTAAGTTGAAGCGGGCCGCCTCGCTTTTTAAGCGTCAGAAGTGGCGTTTTCACTTTGCGTTGATACACCGCTGTATCTTCACAGGCCCGAAGATAAAGTTCCCCTTCTGAGACCATGGCGAAAACGGTGTTGTTAACCGAAAGACTATAACCGCCAAACAGCGAACGGGAGCGCACGACGCCCAGCGGTGCGAGGTATTCCTGGGATTGATAAATCCGTTTATAAGATATTTTTTTCATGATTATCCCTTACTAATCATGTAATTATGAGCATTAAAGTCGTTAATAGATCCAGTAATGAGCAACATAAGAAACTTCCGCCAGCACGGCAAGGATTGCGTGAATTTGATGTGCGATTTTGCGAGTCGCTTTCAGAAAATGAGGTTGATCTTTCGTGACAGGGGTAGTACTGTATATTCATACAGTAACCCACAAGGTTGGATTAGCTATGTATACATCTGGTGTTGTAAATCGTTCTTCCGTCGCGGCAGTGCCTGCGACGCATCGCGCATTCGCGTCTCCTGTACAGGCCTCCCCTGCCCTGGTGAGCGAAGTGGTTTATCGTGAAGATCAGCCCATGATGGCGCAGTTACTGCTGCTGCCTTTATTGCAACAGCTGGGTCAGCAATCTCGCTGGCAGCTGTGGCTCACGCCGCAACAAAAGTTGAGCCGCCAGTGGGTTCAGGCTTCCGGTCTGCCATTGTCCAAGGTCATGCAGCTTCGCCAGATGTCCTCGTACAACATGCTCGACTCCATGGAGCGCGCATTACGTACAGGAAACTATAGTGTGGTTATCGCCTGGGTGGCGGAAGAATTGTCGGAGCAGGAACATGCCCGGTTGATGAGTGCGGCCGAGGAAGGAAACGCCATGGCGTTTATCATGCGCCCGGTTAACTCGTCCTCTCATCCAGCAGGACAACTGAATGGGCTAAAAATTCACTCAAATTTGTATCATTAAAAGAAATTAGGAATTTTCCTGGAATTTTTTTTGCAGTCTCGTTACAGGCATGTTTCAGGAGCTGGAAATCCTGTGAACGCTGGTGTGATGCGGTTCTCAGAATTTTATCTCGCATAAATTCTAGCCGTAAATGTTAAATATTGTGTATACAACCCCTTTTTTTTCATATGCCTGACGGAGTTCACACTTGTAAGTTTCCAACTACGTTGTAGACTTTACATCGCCAGGGGTGATCAGCTTACGCCGCAGAGATCTGCTGAGTAATTAATAAGTCACGCCCCCGGTGAAGGATTTAACCGTGAGTCTTTTAGATTTTCATGGCAAATTTTGGATGATAACGAGGCGCAAAAAATGAAAAAGACAGCTATCGCGATTGCAGTGGCACTGGCTGGTTTCGCTACCGTAGCGCAGGCCGCTCCGAAAGATAACACCTGGTATACTGGTGCTAAACTGGGCTGGTCTCAGTTCCACGATGTCGGCAACAACCAGATCAACAACAACGGTCCGACCCATGAAAGCCAACTGGGCGCTGGTGCCTTCGGTGGTTATCAGGTTAACCCGTACGTTGGTTTCGAAATGGGTTATGACTGGTTAGGCCGTATGCCGTACAAAGGCAGCGAGCAGAACGGTGCTTTCAAAGCTCAGGGCGTTCAGCTGACCGCTAAACTGGGTTACCCAATCACTGACGATCTGGACATCTACACTCGTCTGGGTGGTATGGTTTGGCGTGCAGACGCTAAAAACAACGACGGCTTCAAAGACCACGACACTGGCGTATCCCCAGTATTCGCTGGCGGCGTTGAATACGCGGTTACCCGTGACATCGCTACCCGTCTGGAATACCAGTGGACTAACAACATCGGTGACGCGAACACCGTTGGTGGTCGTCCGGACAACGGCCTGCTGAGCGTAGGTGTTTCCTACCGTTTCGGCCAGCAGGAAGATGCAGCTCCAGTAGTTGCACCGGCTCCGGCTCCGGCTCCAGAAGTACAGACCAAACACTTCACTCTGAAGTCTGACGTTCTGTTCAACTTCAACAAAGCAACTCTGAAACCAGAAGGCCAGCAGGCTCTGGATCAGATGTACAGCCAGCTGAGCAACCTGGATCCGAAAGACGGTTCCGTAGTTGTTCTGGGCTTCACTGACCGCATCGGTTCTGACGCTTACAACCAGGGTCTGTCCGAGAAACGTGCTCAGTCCGTTGTTGATTACCTGATCTCTAAAGGTATTCCTTCTGACAAAATCTCTGCACGTGGCATGGGCGAATCCAACCCGGTTACCGGCAACACCTGTGACAACGTGAAAGCTCGCGCTGCACTGATCGACTGCCTGGCCCCGGATCGTCGCGTAGAGATCGAAGTTAAAGGCATCAAAGACGTTGTAGCTCAGCCGCAGGCTTAAGTTATCGTCTTATGAAAAAACCCCGCGATGCGGGGTTTTTTTTGGCCTGAAGAAAAGGTTTAAACGATTATTCTTTGCCTAATAGCGCCTGTAAATCCTGCTTCAGAGTGCTCATCTTCGAGGCATATTTCTCTTTGTTTTCCGCGTCTTCAATCAGCTGCACAATGGTTTCTGAGAGCGTTTTGCCGCGGCGCTGAGCCAGGCCTGCCAGACGCTGCCAGACGGCGAATTCCAGATCTATCGACTTCTTACGCGTATGCTGATGCTCGGCGTTAAAATGACGTTTGCGGCGCGCGCGAATCGTCTGCTTCATGCGGTTCACCAGGCCGGGATTTATATTCTGTGCAATCCACTCATTCACCTGTACCGGCTCATGCTCAAGTTTCAGCAGGAGATCAACCGCTTCCTGCGCGGCGCTGGTTTCAATGTAACGGGTGATCGGTTCGCCTTCCCGGTGCTTCTTCACCAGGTACTTCCACTTCCACCCGCTCTCAAGATTTTCCAGTTGTTGATATTTCATTGCGATCCCAAGGTGACCGTGTAACTCTTTTCAGGATATCAGTTTTTTGCCAATGTGCTGAGAAGAAATCAGTGAGTGTGAAGACAATGTCGGCGATATCAGAATAACCGCCCTATTCTCCGTGAGCTTCCCTGCGGCATAAGGTATAATCTCGCGCTTTACATCTGACTAAAAATAGCGACTTTGACCATAAATACTCTTTCCCGGCGCGACCTTGCCCCTGCGACTGATGCGTACCAGGCGCTATTTACACTGCCTGAAATCTCGTCAGTTAATGAATCCTTATTCAGCGAGCTGCAGGCTCGTTTGCACTATGCTCTGGAGCAGTTTCTGCACCCTCAGGGCGTCAGCGACTTTTTACTGGTGAAAGCGCCAGAAGAAAAAGCGTACCTGCAACTGCTTAACAACACGACCTTCGCCTTGCGTGGCGATACAGCGTCTCTCCTGACCGGCGTGAACTATACCATCGCCGCAGGCCAGGTCAGCGTCTCTCCGGCAACATCGCCGGATGATAATTTCGCGAGCTCTGGCCCGGTCATTTTTGCCGACTGGGTGGAAGCCGAGCAACTGTTCGGCTGCGTGCGTCAGTTTAATGGCGATATTTCGCTTCAGCCTGGTCTGGTGCACAAAGCCAACGGTGGCGTACTCATTCTCTCTCTGCGCGCATTACTGGCTCAGCCCCTGCTGTGGATGCGTCTAAAATCGCAGGTGACCCAACAGCGTTTTGAGTGGCTATCCTTTGATGAGTCACGACCGTTACCCGTCACGATTCCTTCCATGCCGCTGTCGCTGAAAGTGATGCTGGTTGGCGATCGTGATGCGCTGGCCGATTTCCAGGAAATGGAACCTGAACTGGCTGAAAAATCGCTCTACTGCGAGTATGAAGACAATTTGCAGCTCACCGATGAAGAGACCATAAAACAGTGGTGTCAGTGGGTTCAGCAGGTCGCGCGTGATGCAAACCTGCCGATGCTCGCGGCCGATGCCTGGCCGCGTCTGATTCAGGAAGGCGCTCGCTACACCGGCGATCAGGAAACGCTGCCGCTTTGTCCGCTGTGGATTAGCCGCCAGTTGCGCGAAACTGCGCCGTTCTGCGAAGGTGAAACCATTGGCGACGAGCAGCTCAAAACCATGCTCGAACAGCGTCAGTGGCGCGAAGGTTATCTGGCCGAACGGATGCAGGACGAGATCCTGCTTGAGCAGATTCTGATTGAAACCGAAGGTGAGTGTGTCGGGCAGATTAACGCCCTGTCGGTGATTGAATTCCCTGGCCACCCGCGCGCCTTTGGTGAACCTTCTCGCATCAGCTGCGTCGTGCACATCGGTGACGGCGAATTCACGGATATCGAACGCAAAGCCGAGCTTGGCGGCAATATTCACGCTAAAGGCATGATGATCATGCAGGCGTTTCTGATGTCGGAACTCGAACTCGATCAACAGATCCCGTTCTCTGCATCGTTAACCTTTGAACAGTCCTACAGCGAAGTGGATGGCGATAGCGCGTCCATGGCTGAGCTGTGCGCCTTGATAAGCGCCCTTTCCGGCGTACCTATCAATCAAAGCATCGCCATCACCGGTTCCGTCGATCAGTTTGGACGTGCGCAGCCGGTTGGCGGTCTAAATGAAAAAATCGAAGGCTTCTTTACTATCTGTCAACAGCGTGGCTTGAACGGCAAACAGGGCGTGATTATTCCCAACGCCAACGTGCGCCATTTGAGTTTGTCCATGGATGTTCAGGAAGCGGTTGAAGCCGGACAATTTTCTATCTGGGCGGTCGATGATGTGACCGAGGCCCTGCCGCTTCTCACCCAGTTGAACTGGGATGCTGAAGGGCAGACGAATTTGTTGCAAACGATTCAGGAACGTATCGCGCAGGCCTCACAGCCCGACGCGCGGCATCGTTATCCGTGGCCATTGCGCTGGCTGGGCTGGTTCAATTCGAACTGATCGGACTTGTTCAGCGTACACGTGTTAGCTATCCTGCGTCCCGAACTCAAAATAAGGCTTACTGAAAACATGGTAGATAAACGCGAATCTTATACAAAAGAAGATCTTCTTGCCTCTGGTCGCGGTGAACTGTTTGGCGCGAAAGGCCCGCAGTTGCCAGCCCCTAGCATGCTGATGATGGATCGTGTCGTTAAAATGACCGAAACGGGCGGCAATTTTGATAAGGGCTATGTTGAAGCAGAGCTCGATATCAACCCGGATCTGTGGTTCTTCGGTTGCCACTTCATCGGCGACCCGGTGATGCCAGGCTGTCTGGGTCTGGACGCCATGTGGCAGCTGGTAGGCTTCTATCTTGGCTGGCTTGGCGGTGAAGGCAAAGGCCGTGCGTTGGGCGTGGGTGAAGTAAAATTCACCGGTCAGGTTCTGCCGACCGCGAAGAAAGTGACCTACCGTATTCACTTCAAACGCATCGTTAACCGTCGTCTGATCATGGGCCTGGCGGATGGCGAAGTGCTGGTTGATGGTCGTCTGATCTATACCGCTAACGACCTGAAGGTTGGGTTGTTCCAGGATACTTCTGCGTTCTAAGACCTCGTATTAACGCGAAACCTCCGCATAGCGGAGGTTTCTTCTAAAGAGACAGCGTCAGGCGATAACTGTCCTGTCCTCCATGGCTTCTCGCCAGCCTCCGAGCCAGTGTGAACGTTGATTTAACGTCTGGTAAGGACAAATCTCCTTCGACTTACCGGCAATACCGGCCTGATACCCACGCTGATGTGCCCGTTCCAGGCGATCTCGTTTTTGTCTCTTCATGCCTCGTTTCCCTCATTACTTTTATCTGGTGGAAATGAAAACAGTGATTACAAAGTGTGCAACCACACATTACGAATAACCTGAATCATCACGATCGTCAATGCGCAAAATTCACGCCAGTGTCATATTTGTGAGCTACCCAAGAGTTCATTTGTACAAAAAATGTGAGGCGGGACAACTAACCTGCTGAGCATAAAAACAAAAAAACCGCCGTGGATTTCGCACCCACGACGGTCTTAAGTACTATTAATTCTACTTATAGTTGCTGATTGAGAGAGCGGGCAATCGAGACCGCTTCCTGGCTCCAGGCTTGCGCCAGCATTTTCACCATCTCATCATAACCATCTTTCTGCTGCGCCAGTTCAATGTGGAACGGACGCTTAATCAGCTGCCCCTGATGGTTCAGCAGCCATTCGCCGCTGACAATGACTTTCCCATCATAGCGCCCGTGGAAGCCATTCACCGACACGTTGAGCGTGTCCTGATCGTGGCCCAGGGGTTGCGACGCAATCACCCAACCTGGCAACTGGTTGCTCAGGTTGGCGATAAGCGTGGTACGCAGCTGTTGGTCAAGCGGGCTGGCCCACAGGTTATTGCTGGCAATCACATACTGCACGTCGCTGGTCTGATACACCACGCCGCTCCCGGCGAGGTAATCCGGAACCGAGACCTGCTCTACCCACAGCAGACGGCTGCCGGAGCTGGCGCTGTTTTGCACCGTGCCTTTGTCCACCGGCAGCTGATAGTAGGTTTTATTCTCACTGCTGCTGCTACAGGCTGCCAGCAGGCAGGCCGCCGCCAGCACTATCCATTTTTTCATTGTTTCGCCCTCTTAGGCTCTGGATCTTTTTTATCCTTCGCTTCAAACACCAGCGCGTTACTCTTCTCGTTAAGCGTTTTCAGAACCGGTTGCAGCTCACGCAGCACCTGATCCAGACGTTGCATATCCGCGACCATTTTGTTGTAAGCAGCCGATCCCGGCTGGAAGCCCTGCATACTGCGATTCAGCTCGCGCAGCGTTTTCTGCATGTCTTCCGGCAATTGCTGCATCGACTGGCTGGCCGTTATCTTATTCAGATTATCCAGCGTCGTTTGCAGCTGACGCATAGTGCGCTGGCTTTCGGTCAACGTATTGGTCGCCTGCTCGATCATCGGATTCAGCGGCAAGTTGTTGAATTTGTCCAGCGTATCCATCAGACGCTGCTGGATCTGCGCCAGGCCGCCACTCACGGTCGGGATAATCTGATAACCGCTAAACTCACGGATACCGGTCATCTGCGGCTCTTTCGGATAGAAGTCCATGTCAACATACAGCGCGCCGGTCACCAGGTTACCGGTTTTAAGCGAGCCGCGCAGGCCACGTTTCATCAGCTCTTCAAGATGTTTGCCCAGATCCGGGTGTTCGCCCAGCTGATTTGCCAGACGTTCTGGTTCGATACGGATCAGCACCGGAATACGATAGTCGTTGTTCAGCGCCTGACGCAGACCTTTCACATCAAATGGCACCTGACCGACCGTTCCCAGGCGAATACCGCGGAACTCAACGGGCGCGCCGGGTTGCAGGCCACGTACGGAATCTTTGAAGAACATCAGGTAATCAAGGTGCTCGGTATAGAGAGAGTCCTGAATACTTTTTTGATCGTCATAGAGGCGGAATGCGCTTTTTTCTGTCACCGGCTGACCGAGATCCAGCCCTTCCGGCACGTCAAAACTGACACCGCCGCTAAACAGCGTGGTGAGCGAGCCCATCTCTACGCGCATCCCGGCAGAGGTCAGATCGACCGCTACGCCGCTGTCTTTCCAGAAGCGAACGTTACTGGTCACCAGACGATCGTTTGGCGCGGTGATAAACAGCTGGTAACTGATGGCGCGTTTCTGCGCATCAAAGGTACTGGTTTCGACGGATCCGACGCGGTAACCACGGAACAGAACCGGATCGCCCGGATTCAGCTGCCCGGCTTTTTTGCTGTCGAGGATCACGCGAATGCCTTTCGCATCCGGCGGCGCCAGCGGCGGCTGGTCGAGGAGTTGGTAATCCTCCTCTCTCCCGCCTTTGTTGCCCGGCTGCAGCTCAATATAGGCCCCCGAAAGCAGTGTGCCTAAGCCGCTGATCCCTTCACGCCCAACCTGCGGTTTGACGACCCAGAAAACGGAGTCTTTGTGCAACAGTTTTTCCATACCGGCATTCAGGCGCGCTTTAATTTCCACGTGCGTGAGATCGTCCGTCAGCGTAGTGCTTTCCACCACGCCCACGTCAACGCTACGACTTTTAATCGTGGTTTTACCGCCTTCAATTCCCTCGGCATTGGTGGTGATGAGCGTCACCTCCGGCCCCTGGTGGCTGTAGTGGTAAAACAAGATCCATGCACCAATCAGCGCAGTGACAATCGGGAAGATCCAGACCGGAGACCAGTTCTTCACCTTCTGCACTTTGGCCTCCCCACTCTTCGTTTCCATGCTATTACGATTCCTCATGGCTTGATTCCGGATCCCGATCCCACGACAGTCGAGGGTCAAAGGTCATTGCGGAAAACATGGTCATTATCACGACCAGCGCAAACATCAGTGCGCCCATCGCCGGGTAGATGTTCATCAGTCCGCCCATTCTTACTAATGCAGAAAGCACTGCTATTACAAAAACATCGATCATCGACCAGCGGCCGACGAATTCCACCACCTCATAAATCAGATGCATGCGCTCGCTGTCGCGACGGCCATGCCCTTTCGCATCCCAGCACAGCCACGCGATGGCAATCATCTTCAGCGTCGGTACCATAATACTGGCAATAAAAATAACCATCGCCACCGGGTAGGAACCTTCGCTCCACAGCAAAATCACCCCGGCGAGGATCGTCGAGGGCATTTTGTCGCCCAACAGATCGGTAATCATGATCGGCAGAATATTCGCCGGAAGATAAAGAATGATAGAAGTGACCAGCAGCGCCATCGTCCATTGCAGGCTGTTTTTGCGGCGCACGTATCCTTTTGAGTGACAGCGCGGACAAACGTGTTCATCAGCAGGCAAAATGGCGGTGCAACACGCGCACGAACGCAGCCCCTGGCGAATCCCCGTCACACCGGGCTGGGGTTCAGTTTTAAGCACCGGCATCGGGGCAATGTCGTCCCATAACCAGCGGCGATCGACGCACTGGAAAGTGCGCAATTGCAGGATGCAGAAAAGACACCAGGGAATGAAACTGCTGCCAATTCCAATATCACCATAGGCCATCAGCTTCACGAAACTGACCAGCACACCCGCGAGAAAGATTTCTGCCATGCCCCAGGATTTCAGCTGAAAGAGGATTCTGGCGAGATAGGCCTTCACACTGACCGACATTTTTACCCGATTCACCAGCAATAAAACGGTGACCAGGCAAAAGGCAGGCACCAGCTGCACAAACAGCATAAAGAAGGTGCCCAGGCTGGCGTAGTCCTCGGTAAACAGCACGCGCGGAATTTCCAGCAGCTCAATCTCGCTGTTAACCCCAGCTACCTTCATATAAATAAAGGGGAAGAGGTTCGCCAGCACCAGCATGAAAAGTGCGACAATGGCATAAGCAGTGGGACGGGTTCTCGGCTCGTCCCATACGGTGGTCAGCGTCGTGCCGCAGCGTGGGCACTCCGCTTTATGTCGATGTTCAAGGTGCGGCAACGCCACCAGCATGTCACATTGACGGCACAGAATATGCCGCGCGGCATGATGTTGATCGCACATGAAAACTCCTCGGTATCAGGCACCGTTTTTTAACGCTTCCAGATATTCCCAGCGTTCAAACGCCTCTTCTAACGCCTGCTCGGCCTGCGTCAAATCAGACAACACTTTTTGCGTATGGTCGTGCGGCTGGCTGAAGAAGGAGGCATCAGCAACCTGTGCCTGCAACGATTCCAGATTCGCTTCCAGCTCTTCCAGCTTTTGCGGAAGCTGCTCCAGCTCGCGCTGCAGGTTATAGCTTAGTTTGGTACTGGTTCGCTTAACAGTTTCTGCTTTCGACTGCGTCGCTTCGGCTGTTTTCTTAACAATAGCTTGTTTTTGCGCCTGTGATTGGCTCTGTTGCCCGCGCGCATCGTGATAACCGCCGACATACTGACCAATTTTACCGTTGCCTTCGAAGATCCAGCACTCGGTGACTGTGTTATCAACAAATTGACGATCGTGGCTGACCAGCAAAACGGTGCCCTGATAACCATCAATCAGCTCTTCCAGCAGTTCGAGCGTTTCGACATCCAGGTCGTTGGTCGGTTCATCGAGAATCAACAGGTTGCTGGGTTTTAGGAATAATCGAGCAAGCAACAGACGGTTACGCTCACCACCGGAAAGCGCACGCACCGGCGTCATGGCGCGTTTCGGATGGAACAGGAAGTCCTGTAAATAACCCAGGATGTGGCGAGGTTTACCATTCACCATCACTTCCTGTTTGCCTTCCGCCAGGTTGTCCATCACCGTTTTATCCGGGTCCAGCTCTGCGCGGTGCTGATCGAAGTAAGCCACTTCCAGCTTGGTACCGACATGAATTCGACCACTGTCGGCCTGTAACTGACCCAGCATCAGTTTCAGCAGCGTGGTTTTACCGCAGCCGTTCGGGCCAATCAGCGCGATTTTATCGCTACGCTGCACCTGAGCGGAGAAATCTTTCACCAGCACTTTGCCGTCAACCTGGTAGTTAACATCTTCCATTTCAAAGACAATTTTACCGGAGCGAGATGCTTCTTCGACCTGCATTTTGGCGCTGCCCATCACTTCACGTCGGGCGCTACGTTCATTACGCATCGCTTTCAGTGCGCGAACACGGCCTTCGTTACGGGTACGACGCGCTTTGATGCCCTGACGGATCCACACTTCTTCCTGCGCCAGTTTGCGGTCGAACTCGGCGTTTTGCAGATCTTCAACACGCAGTGCCTCTTCTTTTTCGATGAGGTACTGATCGTAGTTACCCGGATAGGTGACCAGCTTACCGCGATCGAGATCGACAATACGGGTGGCCATATTGCGGATAAACGAACGGTCGTGCGAGATGAAAATAATGGTGCCTTTAAATGTCTTCAGGAACCCTTCCAGCCAGTCGATAGTTTCGATATCGAGGTGGTTCGTTGGTTCGTCAAGCAGCAGCACGCGCGGCGCGCTGACCAGCGCACGCCCTAACGCCGCCTTACGCAGCCAGCCGCCAGAAAGCGATGCCAGCTCCATATCAGGTTCGAGGCCTAACTGCGCCAGCACCTCGTTAATGCGGTTTTCAAGCTGCCACAGGCCATGGTGATCCAGCTGTTCCTGAATTTTCGCCAGCTCCTGTAAATTCTTATCGCTCGGGTCGGTCATGACCAGATGCGAGACATCGTGATAACGCTTCAGGTAAACCGCTTGTTCTTCAATGCCTTCAGCGACGAAATCATACACGCTGCCCTGCACGTTGCGCGGCGGGTCCTGTTGCAGACGCGCCACAACCAGGTCCTGTTCGTAAATGATGCGCCCGTCGTCCAGACCCTGCTCGCGGTTCAGGATCTTCATCAGCGTCGATTTGCCCGCGCCGTTACGGCCAACCAGACAGACACGTTCGTTATCTTCGATATGCAGTTCAGCATTGTCGAGGAGTGGCGCATCGCTGAACGACAGCCACGCACCATGCATACTAATTAATGACATTCTTTATTCCTTTCAGGCTGCGGTAATCAGCCAGCAGTTGTGGATCTGACGGTTACGGGCGAAATCCTGAGACTGTGTTTTATGGGTAATGTCTTGTGCTTTCAGTCCCAGTTCGGCCAGGCCGTCGTGATCCATACGGAAACCGCGTTTGTTGTTCGAGAACATGATGGTGCCGCCCTTACGCAGCAGACGCTTCAGGTCTTTCATCAGGCGCAGGTGATCGCGCTGAACATCAAACGCATCTTCCATACGTTTTGAGTTGGAGAAGGTCGGCGGATCGATGAAGATCACGTCGAACTGTTCGTCGGTATCGCGCAGCCAGGCAAGCACATCCGCCTGCATCAGGCGATGAGCGCGACCGGTCAGGCCATTCAGACGCAGGTTGCGCTCGGCCCACTCGAGGTAGGTGCGCGACATATCGACCGTGGTCGTGGAACGCGCACCGCCGAGGCCCGCGTGCACGCTGGCGCTACCGGTGTAGGAGAAGAGGTTAAGGAAATCTTTGCCTTTACTCATCTGACCCAGCATGCGACGGGCGATGCGGTGGTCGAGGAACAGGCCAGTATCGAGGTAGTCGGTCAGGTTAACCCACAGGCGGGCGTTATATTCGCTCACCTCCATGAAGTCGCCCTTCTCGTTCATTTTCTCGTACTGATTTTTGCCTTTCTGGCGCTCACGGGTTTTCAGCACCAGCTTGTTTGGCGCGATGCCCAGCACGGCGATGGTTGCGGCAATAATATCAAACAGGCGCTGACGTGCTTTGTGCGCATCAACGGTTTTCGGCGGCGCATATTCCTGCACGACGACCCAGTCGGCGTAGCGATCCACCGCCACGTTATACTCCGGCAGATCGGCATCGTACAGACGATAGCACTCAATACCTTCCTGCTTCGCCCACTTCTCAAGTTTCTTGAGATTTTTGCGCAGACGGTTGGCATAGTCTTCCGCGACGGTAGCCTTCACTTCGCCGGTGCTTTCCGACACGTGATAGTTCTTCTGGATACAATCCAGCGGGCCGTTTTTGGCTTTAAACTGGCGTTCAGCACGCAGCGACACGCAGCTCAGCAGTTCCGGCGAGGCGCTAAACAGCGACAGATTCCAGCCGCCAAACTGGTTTTTCATGATGCGGCCCAGCAGGCTGTGCAGGGCAATCAGCGCCGGTTCGCTCTCCAGACGCTCGCCGTATGGCGGGTTGCTGATAACGGTCCCGTACGGGCCTTTCGGCAGCGGATTGCTCAGCTGCGCCACATCCTTTTGTTCGAAGGTAATCAGCTCGCCAATACCGGCGCGACGGGCGTTACTGCGCGCAATTTCCACTACGCGACGGTCGGTATCAGAGCCGTAAAAACGGGATTCATAAGCCGCAAGGCCTGCCCGTGCGCGGGTTTGCGCATCGGCTTTCACTTCCTGCCAGATTGCGTCGTCGTGCTGCGCCCAGCCGCCAAAGCCCCAGTGGCCGCGATGCAGCCCCGGCGCGCGATCGGTCGCCCACATCGCCGCTTCAATCAGCAGCGTACCGGAACCACACATCGGATCGAGCATTGGCGTACCCGGCACCCAGCCAGAACGCATGACAATCGCCGCCGCGAGGTTTTCTTTGATTGGCGCCAGACCGGTACGATCGCGGTAGCCGCGCAGATGCAGGCCCTCACCGCTCAGATCGAGAGAGATAAACGCCTTCTCTTTGTTCAATCGCACGTTGATGCGCAGGTCCGGATTTTCACGATCGACATTCGGGCGCGGCAAATTCTTGCGCGTAAAGGCATCGACGATGGCGTCTTTTACTTTCAGCGCACCGTACTGGCTGTTACGGATCTCATCGTTCAGCCCGTTAAAGCTCACGGCAAAAGTGGCGTTCGGGGTGAAGATCTCCGTCCAGTTGATCGCCTGCACGCCGAGATAGAGGTCCAGATCGCTCCAGACACTGCACTCGCCCAGCGGCATCATGATGCGCGACGCCAGGCGACTCCACATCAGGCTTTGATAAAGAAGGCGCGTGTCTCCCTGAAAATGGACCCCACCCTGGGTTACTTTGCACTCTTGCGCGCCCAGACCTTCCAGTTCAGTTTTTAACAGCTCTTCCAGCCCACGGGCCGTACTGGCAAACAGAGAATTCATATCATCACTTTTACTTGCAGAAAATTGTTGCGCATTATAGCCAATCTCGGCCCCATGTCATAAAGTTAAAGGCTTATTTCTGACTCAGGGAATGCGTCATGCTGACGTTATCGCGACTTTTCATTCACCCGGTGAAATCCATGAGGGGTATCGGGCTCACTCACGCCTTCGCGGATATCAGCGGAATGGCGTTCGACCGCATCTTTATGGTGACCGAACCCGATGGCACGTTTATCACCGCGCGACAGTACCCGCCGATGGTGCGCTTCACCCCCGCGATTCTCCGCGACGGTCTGCATCTTACGGCTCCTGACGGCAGTAGCGCGCTGGTGCGTTTTGTCGATTTCACTGCACAGGCTGAGCCGACGGAGGTGTGGGGCAACCATTTTACCGCCCATATCGCCCCGGATGCGATCAATCAATGGCTGTCACCGTTCTTTAAACGCGATGTGCAGCTGCGCTGGCTTGGCGACACGCTCACGCGTCGGGTAAAACGTCACGACGCGGTGCCGCTTTCCTTTGCCGATGGTTTCCCCTACCTGCTGACCAACGAAGCCTCGCTGCGCGATTTACAGCAGCGCTGCCCTGCCAGCGTCAGGATGGAACAGTTCCGTCCGAATCTGGTGGTAACCGGCGCACAGGCGTGGGAAGAAGACAGCTGGAAAACCCTGCGCATTGGCGAGGTGGTCTTTGACGTGGTGAAGCCGTGCAGCCGCTGCATTTTTACCACCATTAGCCCGGAAAAAGGGCAGAAACATCCGGCCGGCGAACCGCTGCACACGCTGCAGTCTTTCCGCACCGCGCAGGATAACGGCGACGTCGATTTCGGCCAGAACCTGATCCCGCGCAACAGCGGCGTGGTTCGTGTGGGCGATGAAGTGGAAGTCCTCGCCACCGGGCCTGGCAAACTGTACGGCGCGGGCGCAGATGACGACACGTTAGCCGTTGAAGATAACGCGGCCACCAAAGTCGATATCAGTTGGCAGGGACAAACCTTTAACGGGAATAACCAGCAGGTGTTACTGGAACAGCTCGAACAGCAGGGAATTCGTATTCCCTACTCCTGCCGCGCCGGAATTTGCGGAAGCTGCCGCATTACGCTGGAAGAAGGTGAAGTGAGCCCGCTCAAGAAGAGCGCGATTGGTAACGATGGCACCATACTGTGCTGTAGCTGTGTGCCAAAAACCGCGTTGAAATTGCGAAGTTAAACCGCCTGCTCCAGGCTGTAACCCGCCAGGCCTGGCTGGGGTTGCAGCCTGTCATTCATCACTTTGATAGCATCGCCCAACTGCATCGTTCGCCCGGCCAGCACCAGCCCTGGCTGCGCCAGCAGACACAGCGCGGCGTTATCACCCGGCTCCACCACCAGCAGATTGACCTGTTGATCGGTATCGCTCAGCCAAACGCTCGCCGCATCCCCCGTCACCGGAGACCAGCAATCGCCATGGGCGCGGAAATGCCAGCTTTTCGGCATTTGCGGCTTCAGGAAGCGAATCGCCACCAGCGCATTAAGAATGAGTTCAGCGCGATGTTCTTTAGAGAGTTCGAGGTCGCGGCATTTTTCTTCAAAGGAGAAATAGAGCGCCGCGTCGTCAACGCAGAATCCGGTAGGGTCGAAGGCATCGGGAGTTAACATCCGGCGAGCAAAACGCGAACGGAACAACATGCCATTGGCTAAATCGAGCATCATACGATCGTGCTCTTCATCATAATACCAACGCCAGTTATCGTCTGGTTTAATTCGCATTGTCCGCTCCCCTCATTTCAGCATCCGTTTGCTGTGTAATCTTTCCCGCGTCGTTTTTACTGCCTAAATAATAAAAGACTAAAATGTTTAAATAAGCAACAATGAGGAAATATAAAGCAACCAGGGCTTAAAATAAAGCCCTGGTTCACATAATGAGATAAAAGATTAGATGTGGGTAACGATTTCTTTAATCAGCGGCGGGCCTTTAAAAATAAACCCGGAATAGATCTGCACCAGCGTCGCCCCGGCTGCCACCTTCTCGCGGGCGGCGATAACGGAGTCAATTCCGCCTACGCCAATAATAGGCAAGCGCCCGTTTAATTCGCCGGAGAGCATACGGATAATTTCGGTGCTTTTTAATTGCAATGGACGACCACTCAGACCACCGATTTCATCGCAATTTTTCATCCCCTGAACCAGAGAACGATCCAATGTGGTATTGGTGGCGATCACCCCATCAATATTATGGCGAACTAAACTATCGGCAACCTGGATCAACTCTTCAACAGAAAGATCCGGCGCGATCTTCACCGCCACAGGAACATATTTATGGTGTTTCGCCTGAAGCTCAGTCTGCTTATTTTTAATACTGGAAAGCAGATCGTCCAGCGCATCACCATATTGCAGCGTACGCAGCCCTGGGGTATTTGGCGACGAGATATTGATGGCAATATATCCGGCGTAGGCATAGATTTTTTCCATACAAATCAGATAGTCATCTTTACCCTGCTCAACCGGCGTATCTTTATTTTTACCGATATTAATACCCAGAACGCCGTCGAAATGTGCTTTTTTAACGTTCTCAACCAGGTTATCAACACCCAGGTTATTAAAGCCCATACGGTTGATCAAACCTTCGGCATCAACCAGACGGAAGATCCTCGGCTTATCGTTCCCCGGCTGTGGGCGCGGTGTGACGGTGCCGATTTCGATCGAACCAAAACCCATCGCACCGAGCGCATCAATGCACTCGCCATTTTTGTCCAGACCTGCCGCCAGACCCAGCGGATTTTTGAAGGTCAATCCCATACAGCTCACCGGTTTTGAAGGCACTTTCTGGCGAACCAGCGCTTCAAACGGCGTTCCGGTTACCCGGCGTAATGATTGAAAAGTAAATTCATGAGCGCGCTCAGGATCGAGCTGGAAAAGGGCTTTACGAACGAAGGGGTAGTACATGAACTCTCCTGGATTCCCGGTGTGCAAACCGGGGGCGTATTATGTGCTATCCCGCACAGAAAGGGAATTGACCTGCGGCAAAAAAAGCGTATTAAACGCAATCGTTTTCCCAGGAGACCTTCTTCTTTCTCTCCCCCGCCCTTGTACGACGCCACGCATATGCGTTTTTCGGCAATCGAACCGCAGAAAAATTATTTAGCGTTCGTTCGGGGGTCTGCGAGACTCCTCCTTAATGTTATCAATGTTAGATAAATAACCACATTTTGTTATAAGGAGAGTGTATGCGCGTCATCACCTTAGCGGGAAGCCCACGCTTCCCTTCACGTTCCAGCGCATTGCTGGAGTACGCCCGTGAAAAACTGGCGGCGGTGGATGTTGAGGTTTGCCACTGGCATTTGCAAAATTTCGAGCCAGAAGATCTGCTTTATGCACGTTTTGACAGCCCGGCGCTGAAAACATTGACCGAGCAACTAGCGCAGGCCGATGGTTTAATCGTTGCCACGCCGATTTATAAAGCATCATTTTCCGGTGCGTTAAAAACGCTGCTGGATCTGCTGCCCGAACGTGCGCTGGAGGGGAAAGTGGTGCTGCCATTAGCCACAGGCGGTACGGTTGCTCATATGCTGGCGGTGGATTACGCGCTGAAACCGGTACTGAGCGCGTTGAAAGCGCAGGAGATCCTGCATGGCGTGTTTGCCGACGACAGTCAGGTTACGGATTACCAGCATAAGCCTCAGTTCAGCCCAAATTTGCAGGGCCGTCTGGACAGTGCGCTGGAGACATTCTGGCAAGCCCTTCACCGCCGTGATATTCGTGTTCCGGCGTTTCATGAGCAGTTTGAACATGCGTAAAAAAAGCCGGGTGGCGGCTACGCCTTACCCGGCCTACCAGAGAATGTCATTCCAGGCCGAATAAGCGAAGCGCCATCCGGCACTGTTGTTACGCTAACGCTTTGGTAATCTTCTCGTACAGATCCCCGGAAAGATTCTCCAGCCCTTTCAGCTGTTCCAGCGCCGCACGCATCATCGCCTGACGTTTTGCATCATAGCGTTTCAGGCGGATCAGCGGCTCAATCAGACGTGACGCCACCTGCGGGTTACGGCTGTTGAGTTCTGTCAGCATCTCAACCAGGAACTGATAGCCGCTACCGTCCAGCGCGTGGAACGCGGCCGGGTTGCTGCTGGCAAACGCGCCAATCAACGAACGCAGACGGTTCGGGTTGTTCATGGTGAATGAGCGGTGATTCAACAGCTTGCGCACCGTTTCCAGCACGTTATCCGCCGGGCTGGTGGCTTGCAGAATGAACCATTTGTCCATCACCAGGCCATCCTGATGCCATTTGTCATCGTACTCCTGCATCAGCGCATCGCGGCACGGCAGCTCTGCCGCTACGGATGCCGCTAACGCCGCCAGCGCATCAGTCATATTGTCGGCCTGATGATATTGCTGGCGCACCAGTTTATCCGCCAGTTCGCGCTCGCCAAACGCCAGATAGCGCAGGCAAGTATTACGCAGTGAACGCTTGCCGATATCTTCATGCTCAACGCGATAGCTCGGCAATTTGTTGGCGTTATAGATAACCAGGAACTCATCCGCCAGCTCATTAGCCAGCGTGCGGGTCAGCGCTTCGCGAACGGCAGCGATGGCGATTGGGTCGATAACATCGAACAGTTCCGCAATTTCATTGGCGGACGGCAGCGTCAGAATTTCAGCCGCCAGCGCCGGGTCGATTTTCTCATCCAGCAGGATGGCGCGGAACGCATCAGCCACGTGAACCGGCAGCGACAGCGGCTGATTCTGCTGGTGACGGTTGACGTTAATCTTGATGTAGTTGGCCAGCAGGCTTTGCGCCGCATCCCAACGAGAGAAGTCGTTACGGGCATGGCGCATCAGGAAGGTTAACTGCTGATCGCTCCATTTATATTCCAGCTTAACGGGTGCTGAAAACTCGCGCAGCAGCGACGGCACCGGCTGGAAGTAAACGTTATCGAAGACAAAGGTCTGCTCTGCCTGAGTGACGTTCAGCACGTTATGGACCGGATGCCCGTCTTTCTGCAACGGGATCACCTTCCCTTCGTTATCATACAGTTCGATATCGAACGGAATATGCAGCGGCTGTTTTTCCTGCTGCTCTGCCGTCGCCGGCGTACGCTGGCTAATGGTCAGCGTGTACTGCTCGGTTTCCGGGTTGTAATCATCATGCACGCTGACGATTGGCGTACCAGACTGGCTGTACCAGCGACGGAAATGCGACAGGTCAACGTTGGAGGCATCCTCCATCGCCTGCACAAAATCATCACAGGTCGCGGCACTACCATCGTGACGTTCGAAGTAGAGCTGCATCCCTTTCTGGAAATTCGCTTCCCCCAGCAGGGTATGCAGCATGCGAATCACTTCCGCGCCCTTCTCATACACGGTCAGGGTATAGAAGTTGTTCATCTCAATAACACTATCCGGGCGAATCGGATGCGCCATTGGGCTGGCATCTTCTGCAAACTGCAACCCGCGCATAGTACGCACGTTATTGATGCGATTCACCGCGCGCGAACCGAGGTCGGAGCTGAACTCCTGGTCGCGGAAAACGGTTAAGCCTTCTTTCAGGCTGAGCTGGAACCAGTCGCGGCAGGTGACGCGGTTCCCGGTCCAGTTATGGAAATATTCGTGGCCAATCACGCGCTCGATATCGAGATAATCTTTATCCGTCGCGGTGTCGGTACGCGCCAGCACATATTTGGAGTTAAAGATGTTGAGACCTTTATTCTCCATCGCGCCCATATTAAAGAAGTCAACGGCGACAATCATATAGATGTCGAGGTCATATTCGAGGCCGAAACGCTCCTCATCCCACTTCATGGAATTTTGCAGCGAAGTCATCGCCCACGGCGCGCGGTCAAGGTTGCCGCGATCGACAAACAGCTCCAGCGCCACCTGACGACCGGAACGGGTGGTAAAAGTATCGCGCAGAACATCGAAGTCGCCCGCCACCAGCGCAAAGAGGTAGCATGGTTTCGGGAACGGATCCTGCCACTGCACCCAGTGACGGCCATTATCCAGCTCGCCTTGCGCTACGCGGTTGCCGTTAGACAGCAGGAACGGATACTTCGCTTTATCGGCGGTAATTTTGGTGGTGAAACGCGCCAGAACGTCCGGGCGATCGAGATAATAAGTGATGTGACGGAAACCTTCCGCCTCGCATTGCGTACACAGCGCTTCGCCAGACTGGTAAAGCCCTTCCAGCGCGGTATTCGACGCCGGGCTGATTTCGTTCACAATTAGCAGCGTAAAACGCTCTGGCAAACCGCTGATAACCAGCTGCTTCTCTTCTTCTTTATAGTTCGTCCACTGCTCGCCGTTCACGTGTACGGAAATAAGCGTTAAATCTTCGCCATCCAGACGTAGCGGCACATCGGACGCTGCATGACGGGAAACCTGGCTTTGGGCCGTCACGACGGTTTTTGCGGCATCCAGGTCAAAGGCCAGGTCGATATCACTGATCAGGTAGTCCGGCGCACGGTAGTCGTGGCGGTACTTGGCTTGGGGCTGTTGTGTCATAAAAAACCTTTAGCGTCGTTTGTAAAATGTCGTATCCAGTCTATTCCTGTTGTTTAAATCGCGCTACGCAGAATCTTCATCTTTTCCAGACAAATACCAAAAATTGCTACATTTGGATAACACATTGGCACGAAATGCCCTAGCCCCTTAGCAGGCCTTATGATGTGATCGGGGTTCAATAAATGAATAAACAAGGTATACTCCTGCTAATCTCCCTGTTGTTTATTTTACTAAACGCTCCTGTGAGAGGATGCTATTGCGCACCATGACTCAATTCGTGACTCCTGTTCTGCATTCGTTGCTTGATACGGATGCCTACAAACTGCACATGCAGCAGGCGGTGTTTCACCACTACTACGACGTAAACGTCGCGGCGGAATTCCGCTGCCGTGGTGACGATCTGCTGGGCATTTATGCTGATGCCATTCGGGAACAGGTAGACGCTATGCGCTCGCTGAGGCTCAGTGATGAGGAATATCACTGGCTTTCCGGGCTGCCCTTCTTTAAAGAAGATTACCTGACCTGGCTGCGCGATTTTCGCTACGACCCGCAACAGGTGACCGTCACCAACGATAACGGCAAGCTGAACATTCGGCTCGATGGCCCGTGGCGTGAAGTCATTATGTGGGAAGTGCCGCTACTGGCGGTGATAAGCGAGCTGGTTCATCGCTACCGTTCCCCGGAAGAAGGTGTACCGCAGGCGCTTGAAATGCTTGAGCATAAACTCACTGATTTCACGCGCATGACCGCAGACCTTGATATGTCCGCGTTCCGTCTGATGGATTTCGGTACCCGTCGTCGTTTCTCCCGACAGGTGCAGGAAGCGATCGTCAAACGTCTCCAGCAGGAGCCGTGGTTCACCGGTACCAGCAACTACGATCTCGCGCGTCGTCTCGACCTTACCCCAATGGGTACACAGGCGCACGAGTGGTTCCAGGCGCATCAGCAAATCAGCCCCGACCTGGCGACCAGCCAGCGTGCGGCACTGGCGGCCTGGCTTGCCGAGTATCCAGACCAACTGGGGATCGCGCTCACCGACTGCATCACCATGGACGCCTTCCTGCGCGATTTCGGGCCGGAATTTGCGACCCGTTATCAGGGGCTACGCCACGATTCGGGCGATCCGGTTGAATGGGGCGAAAAAGCGATTGCCCACTATGAGAAACTGGGAATCGACCCGCACAGCAAAGTGCTGGTGTTCTCCGATAATCTCGATTTGCCCAAAGCGGTCGACCTCTATCGTCACTTCTCTTCGCGCGTGAACCTGAGCTTCGGTATTGGTACCCGTCTTACCTGCGACATCCCCCAGGTAAAACCACTGAATATTGTTATTAAACTGGTGGAATGTAACGGTAAGCCGGTGGCGAAACTCTCTGACAGCCCAGGGAAAACCATCTGTCACGACAAGGCGTTCGTTCGCGCATTGCGTAAAGCCTTCGACCTGCCACAGGTCAAAAAGGCGAGTTAATCACCAAAGGGAGCCATTCGGCTCCCTTCTTCTTTATTAATTTCTGAATTCTCCCCTTCACAGTGCGAAATCTGCTTGTCTGATGGCGGATGACAGGTAACATAGATATCTCCCTTTTTAGGGAGCAACTTATTCTTTATTGGACAACTTAACAGAGAGACTATTATGAGCGTTGTGCCTGTAGCCGACGTACTCCAGGGCCGTGCCGCCGTTGACAGCGAAGTCACCGTGCGCGGATGGGTACGTACTCGCCGAGATTCAAAAGCTGGCTTTTCCTTCCTCGCCGTCTATGACGGTTCCTGCTTTGATCCTGTACAGGCCGTTATTAATAATTCTCTGCCCAATTACAATCAGGAAATCCTGCGTCTGACCACCGGTTGCTCCGTGGTCGTCACCGGTAAAGTCGTGGCGTCTCAGGGCCAGGGCCAGAGCTTCGAAATTCAGGCGACAAGCGTGGAAGTGACCGGTTGGGTGGAAGATCCGGATACCTACCCGATGGCGGCTAAACGTCACAGCATCGAATACCTGCGTGAAGTAGCGCACCTGCGTCCGCGCACCAACCTGATTGGCGCGGTGGCACGTGTTCGCCATACGCTGGCACAGGCGCTGCACCGCTTCTTCGATGAGCAGGGTTTCTTCTGGGTGTCCACCCCGCTGATTACCGCATCCGATACCGAAGGCGCTGGCGAAATGTTCCGCGTCTCCACGCTGGATATGGAAAACCTGCCGCGTAACGACCAGGGGAAAGTCGATTTCGATAAAGACTTCTTCGGTAAAGAGTCTTTCCTGACCGTTTCCGGCCAGCTGAACGGCGAAACCTACGCCTGCGCGCTGTCAAAAATCTACACCTTCGGCCCGACCTTCCGCGCTGAAAACTCCAACACCAGCCGCCACCTGGCCGAGTTCTGGATGCTGGAGCCGGAAGTCGCTTTTGCCGATCTGGAAGATAACGCCGCGCTGGCGGAAGCCATGTTGAAATATGTCTTCAAAGCGGTCCTTGAAGAACGTATGGACGACATGAAATTCTTCGCTGAACGCGTGGATAAAGAAGCCATTGAACGTCTGCAACGCTTTATCGAGGCGGATTTCGCGCAGGTGGATTACACCGACGCGGTCACCATCCTCGAAAACTGCGGCCAGACCTTCGAAAACCCGGTTTACTGGGGCGTTGACCTCTCTTCCGAGCATGAACGCTATCTTGCTGAGAAACACTTCAAAGCGCCGGTGGTGGTGAAAAACTATCCGAAAGAGATCAAGGCATTCTACATGCGTCTTAACGACGACGGTAAAACCGTTGCGGCAATGGACGTGCTGGCCCCGGGTATCGGCGAAATCATCGGTGGTTCACAGCGTGAAGAGCGTCTGGACGTGCTGGATGCCCGCATGGCAGAGATGGGTCTGAACAAAGAAGATTACTGGTGGTACCGCGATCTGCGTCGTTACGGCACCGTACCGCACTCCGGTTTCGGTCTGGGCTTCGAACGTCTGATTGCCTATGTAACTGGCGTACAAAACGTCCGTGACGTGATTGCATTCCCAAGAACGCCGCGTAACGCCAGCTTCTAAATCTCCGCACTCTCAACAAGGCCAGCATATGCTGGCCTTTTTTGTGCCCTTAACGTAAATCTTCGTCAATTACCTTAAGGATCAACCCCCTGCATCACGTAGTTTGTTACATCCCATTTCCGTTAACGTTTATGCACAAAAAATGTGCAATTGCTTATGGATTTTAGAAATACCTGAGCCGATAGCATTATTTTTAAGCGAAACCACCGTCACTTAGATACTTAAATTTAACATTTCTGGCAGCTCATATTTACATCAACATGCTCAACAAACAACCATATTAGAGATTAAAGATAAGAAATTCATATAGATATTCACCATTTCACTTAATGCTTCCCTAACCCCAACAGAACTTTGAGTTGTCTCACAAAGTTCCTTATTTTTAACTTTTTGTTACACATAATTTCTTCTTGTTACTTAATTAGGATATTTGTAGCACTTTCAGGCTAGCGAAACGGTGGTTTGAATGGAAATATGCCTCTCAGACACAAAAAGACACCAAACTATCATCAATGTTTCTGTAAATTTTTATTGACAGAAGTTATTGGCGGCAGTGGCGAGTGTCGATATAAAAAAAACCTAATGAGGGTAATAAATAATGATGAAGCGCAATATCCTGGCAGTGGTGATCCCTGCCCTGCTGGTAGCCGGTGCAGCTAACGCTGCAGAAATCTACAACAAAAACGGCAACAAACTGGACTTTTACGGCAAAATGGTCGGTGAGCATGTGTGGACCACCAATGGTGACACCAGCAACTCTGATACCACCTATGCCCGTATTGGTGTGAAAGGGGAAACTCAAATTAACGAACAGCTGACCGGTTATGGTCAGTGGGAATACAACATGGATGCGTCCAATGTTGAAGGTTCTCAAACCAGCAAAACCCGTCTGGCCTTCGCAGGCCTGAAAGCCGGTGAATTCGGCTCTTTCGACTACGGTCGTAACTACGGCGCTATCTACGACGTTGAATCCGCAACCGATATGCTGGTTGAGTGGGGCGGCGACGGCTGGAACTACACTGATAACTTCATGACTGCGCGTACCAATGGCGTAGCCACCTACCGTAACTCTGACTTCTTCGGCCTGGTCGATGGTCTGAGCTTCGCGGTTCAGTATCAGGGTAAAAACGAAGAACGTAGCATTCAGAAGCAGAATGGCGACGGCGTCAGCACCTCTGCAACTTATGCCTTTGGTGAAGGCTTCGCGATTTCCGCAGGCTATGCGAACTCCAACCGTACTACCGATCAGAAAAACCAGGCCTTCAGCGCCAGCGGCGACAAAGCTGAAGCGTGGGCGACCTCTGCTAAGTACGATGCCAACAACGTCTATGCTGCTGTCATGTACTCTCAGACCTACAACATGACCCCAGAAGACGCTGGCTTTGCCAACAAAACCCAGAACATTGAAGCAGTAGTTCAGTACCAGTTCGACTTCGGCCTGCGTCCCTCCGTTGGCTACGTCCAGTCTAAAGGTAAAAACCTGGCTTCCCGCCCTGGCTTCGACGGCGGCACTGCTGACCTGCTGAAATATATCGAAGTGGGTACCTGGTACTACTTCAACAAAAACATGAACGTCTATGCAGCGTATAAATTCAACCTGCTGGACGAAAACGACTACACCGCAGCCACTGGCCTGTCCACCGACGACCAGGCAGCCGTGGGTATCGTGTACCAGTTCTAATCAGTACGCCACTTTGTTATATGCACAGGAAACAGGGCTTCGGCCCTGTTTTTTATATTTCAGCCAGTTAAAAATCGCGACTTTTGAAAAGGCTCGCGCTTTTCATTGCAAACGGTTGGCATTTTGTAAATCTGCCGTTAACCTGATAGCGGATTTCTCCAAGTCACTCATAAATGGAACCCCGTCATGTTTGAGAACATTACAGCCGCCCCTGCCGACCCAATTCTGGGCCTGGCCGATCTGTTTCGTGCCGACGACCGCCCGAGCAAAATCAACCTCGGGATTGGAGTTTACAAAGATGAGACCGGTAAAACCCCGGTTCTGACCAGCGTTAAAAAAGCGGAGCTTTATCTGCTGGAAAATGAAACGACCAAAAATTACCTCGGTATTGATGGTATCCCGGAGTTTGGTCGTTGCACGCAGGAGCTGCTGTTCGGTAAAGGAAGTGAAATCGTCAACGCTAAACGCGCCCGCACGGCGCAAACGCCTGGCGGTACTGGCGCACTGCGCGTCGCGGCAGATTTCCTCGCCAAAAACACCAGTGCGAAACGCATCTGGGTTAGCAACCCGAGCTGGCCGAACCATAAAGGCGTCTTCAACGCTGCGGGTCTCGAAGTTTGCGAATATGACTACTATGACGCACAGAACCATGCGCTCAATTTTGATGGCCTTGTTGCCAGCCTGAACAATGCACAGGCCGGCGATGTGGTGCTGTTCCACGGCTGCTGTCATAACCCGACCGGTATCGATCCGACGCTGGAGCAGTGGCAACAGCTGGCGAAGATCTCCGCTGAGAAAGGCTGGCTGCCGCTGTTCGATTTCGCCTACCAGGGCTTCGCCCGTGGTCTGGAAGAAGATGCAGAAGGTCTGCGCGCGTTCGCCGCGCTGCATGATGAGCTGATTGTTGCCAGCTCTTACTCTAAAAACTTCGGTCTGTATAACGAACGTGTTGGCGCCTGCACCCTGGTCACCCGCGATGCGGACAACGCCGATCGCGCCTTCAGCCAGATGAAGTCGGTCATTCGTGCTAACTATTCCAACCCGCCAGCTCACGGTGCGTCCGTTGTCGCCACCATTCTCAGCAATGACGCTCTGCGCGCTATCTGGGAACAGGAACTGACCGACATGCGTCAACGCATTCAGCGCATGCGTCTGCTGTTCGTGAACACGCTGCAGGAGAAAGGCGCGAATCGCGACTTCACCTTTATCACTAAACAAAACGGGATGTTCTCGTTCAGCGGCCTGACCAAAGATCAGGTGCTGCGTCTGCGTGAAGAGTTTGGCGTGTATGCGGTGGCGTCTGGCCGTATCAACGTCGCCGGTATGACGCCGGACAACATGGCGCCGCTGTGCGAAGCCATTGTCGCCGTGTTGTAAGACGGATCAGACGACATAAAAAAGGCCGCTTTCGCGGCCTTTTTTGCTCTTACCAGACAGGCATTTCATCCTGCAGGAACGGGTTGTGCAGCCGCTCATAGCCGAGCGTTGACAGCGGCCCATGACCTGGAATAAACGTCACGTCATCGCCCAGCGGCAACAGCTTGCGTTTAATCGCGTCGATCAGTTGGCCGTGGTCACCGCGCGGAAAATCGCTGCGCCCCACCCCGCCCTTAAAGATAACATCCCCGGAAATCAGCAAGCGCGAGGCATCATCGAAAAAGACGATGTGGCCCGGCGTATGGCCCGGACAATGAAGAACCTGCAACTTCAGGTTACCCACGCTCACCGTTTCGCCTTCATTCAGCCAACGGTCTGGCGTCAGCGGCTGGCACTCTTCGAGGCCAAACATCCGGCTCTGTTGCGGTAATCCCTGCAGCCAGAACTCATCTTCTTTTTCCGGCCCAATCACGGGAATACCGTAATGCGCAGCCAGCTCCGCCGCCGCGCCTACGTGATCAAGATGCCCGTGAGTGAGTAAAATCTGAACCAGAGTAACGCCAGCGGCCTCAACCTGTTCTTTGATTTTCTCTGCGTCGCCGCCTGGATCGACCAGCGCAGCAAGTTTCGTTTGCTCGCACCAAATCAATGAACAGTTCTGCGCGAACGCGGTGACCGGAATAATACGATAGTTCATAAGGCTCCTGTTTCGTTACCAGTGCCGCACCGGCCCGGTATCAATATGCACAAAGTTGCTACGTGGGTAGTATCCTACACCACCTGCGCGCATAGATAACGCGGCTTTGCGAATATTGCTTAACGAAACACCTTCAATATGGAAATCCATCGCCCGTCCTTTCGTGTGGTAGCTGTTTTTCGCTACACCACGGCTATGGGCACGTAATTCATTATTCGTGTCAATGGCACGATAGCCAGAGATTAGCTGTACCGGACGGTTAGAGCCTAATAAGCCCTGCAACCGATAAAGCTGGTCGAATAATGAGGGGTCGATAGAGGTTATTTTATTCGCGCGAAAATCACGGAAGAAATGATTGAGTTTTGCTAATTCATCCTGAATATAGCCTCTGCCGTCGAAAAACTCGGCTTTTATCAACTCACCCGTATGAAGATTGTTCAGCGTCAGGATCCGCGGACGTGGGGTCGAGAGGGTAGCAAGTGCGGGCGTCGGCAAGATGGCAGCAGCGCCCAGCGCAGCCCCACCTAGCGCCAGCAGTTTGCGGCGATTAGCGTCAAATTTGTCCATGATAATCAGGTCTACAAGTAAATGTGATCGAAATTTATGCACTTCTGGCGCACGTAGGGCACCTTACCGGGCATTTCTGCCAGCGTCAAGGCGACCATCCCAGCGCAACCCGCGCCACCAGGGCTTTCCGGGGAGAAGGTTGCGACATAGATAGGACCACTAAATTACCTGAACTACTTCATTTATCTGATTAATTGTTCCGCTTTTGGCAGAATTTGTGCGCCAGATCGCGCTGTTACATCATAATTGTAAATATCTGTGCGATATTGTGTCTTTCCATCAGCATCCACAAAAGCGGTGAGGTAATAAAGATTGACCGGGATATTCTGTCGGATATTCACATAACGGGTATTCCCCTGCTTCAGCGCATCGGAAATTCTCGTGTCATTCCATCCGGCATCACCCAATAACATACCGGCAAGTTCAGATGCTTTATTCACACGCACACAACCAGAACTTAACGCGCGGGCATCTTTCTGGAATAAATTATGGTTCGGCGTATCGTGCAAATAGATGGCGTCCGAACTCGGCATATTAAACTTATACCGCCCGAGCGAATTGCGCGGTCCCGGAGCCTGCTGGAAGCGGAACGGCAGATTCGACGGCGTAATCGTTGACCAGTCTACGCGCCATGGGTCAATGGTTTCGCTGCTGCTCCAGCCGCGCATTACCGTGTAGTTATGACGCTCAAGATAGCCAGGGTCATTGCGCAGTTTCGGCAGAATATCGTTGCGTGCCAGCGTTGGCGGCACGTTCCACGGCGGATTGACCACCACGTTATTCAGCGCGCTGCTCATCATCGGCGTTTTACGATCCGGGCGTCCCACGATGACGCGGGACGCCAGCACCTGATTTCCGTCCTGATAATAGACCAGCGAATACGCCGGAATATTGACCATAATGCCCGTGGAGAGTTTGCCTGGCAGCAGACGCAAACGCTGAATATTCAGCGCTACCACACCTGCACGTTCGGCGTTGGAAAGATTGAGCGCATCGCGCGTGGCACCGCCAATGACGCCATCGCTGCCCAGCCCCTGGGAAGTCTGGAAGCGTTTGACGGCATCGGACAATGTACGGTCATACGCCTGAGGCCCGGGCTTCACCGTTTTCCGGGTATTCGCTGATGGGCTGACTGCGGGCTCATCGCCTGGCAACGTTATATTGGGCCCGCCATCAAGCATGCCATGGCGCTGTAAAATTTCACGTAGCGCAGGCACATCGCTACTCCATTGCCCCGGACGCAGCGACGCGCCAGCCTTGAGTGTTGGCCAGGGTTTGGTATCGGAGAGCAGCGACAGCAGCGTCTGGTGCATAGTTTCATACTGCGGATGCTGCGGGGCCAGCCCGGCGATAAACTGCGGTAACGTGCCCTCGGAGAGCGCCAGTTGCCACTGGTTAATCACCGACAGCGGCGGCGTCGCCAGGGTGTACGGTTTCGCGCTGTAGAGCCAGCGATTACCCTGAACCGGGATACCGCTGATAAAGTGCAGATAGCCCATCAACGCATCAGACAGCACGACATCCCGCGCCATCCCGCTAACGTTCGGGTCGGTTAACAGCTCAACCCATTTGGTAAACTGCGGCTGAAAACCGGCGATAGCGACTTCGGCCAGTTGCTGCTGGAACGCGCGTACGGCATCACGATTTTCCCACATCGGTTTCATATCGTGAGCGGCATAAAGCATGACCAGCGGATTCAGATAAACCGGCGTATAGCCTGCCGGCAGCCATGACTGAATATCGGCACGGCTCTTCGCCGCAGCCCCATCCGGGAGCGGCTGCGTTCCCAACAGATTCGCCATCGCGGATGCCTGGCTTCCCGGTACCGCCAGCGCAGGCGCCGTTTCCGCAACCGTGGCGGAACTGTCTGAAGGCACGACTTCTGGCTCATCGGCCAGCGCGTTAAACAGTGGAGCAAACGTCATTGCCAGACACATACTCACGACCGACAATCGACGACCATTCTTTTTATTAAGCAACATCCCTTGCCCCCTGTTATTGCATTAATGCTCGTAAAACGGGCTTACTCTCAGTATATAAAGACAAAAAAATTCTGCCTGACCAAATGTAAAGAAGTCTAAAGATGATACCTCTTCCGCCAGCAAAAGCAGATACCTAAACGATTAATAAGACAAAACCCGGTTGCTTTCGCGAACCGGGTTTGTCCTTTACGACTTTTTACATCATGAAGCGTCGGCCGTTCCCGGCAGCGTCTCTGGCAGCTGTGCGGCAAAACCGCGCAGACCGACCACGTGAACGTGCTCATGGGCGCCAACCACTTTACGCACCAGTTTATAGGTGGTGCCTTTTTCCGGGCTGATATTTTCTGGCGCGGCGATAATCAGCTGCATCTCCAGACGCTCGCACAGCTCGAACAGCGTGGCGATGGAACGGGCATCCAGACGGGCCGCTTCATCGAGGAACAGCAGACGGCACGGCGAGAGGTCTTTTCCGCGCAGACGACGCGCTTCATCTTCCCAGCTCTGTACCACCATCACCAGAATCGACATCCCGGTACCGATCGCTTCACCGGTAGAGAGCGCGCCGGATTCCGCACGCAGCCAGCCATCGGAACCACGGTTAACTTCGACTTCCATCTCCAGATAGCTACGATAATCCAGCAGTTCTTCACCGATGGTTTGCGGCGTGCGCTGCCCCATATCGATTTGCGGATTGAGGCGGGAATAGAGCTTCGCCAGCGCTTCTGAGAAGGTCAGACGGTTGCTGTTAAACAGATCCTGATGCTGTTCATGCTGCTCGGAAAGCACATTCAGCAGCGTCGAGTGCGTTTCACGAACGTTAACGTTCAGACGCACGCTGTTAACCTGACCAAACGACACGCTTTGCAGCCCCTGGTTCAACTGGCGAATACGGTTCTGTTCGCGTTGAATGGTTTTGCGAATAATGTTCGCCACGCTGCGAGAGCTAATCGCCAGTTTCTGTTCACGCCCGGTCAGCTCTTCGGTCAGACGACTCAGTTCGATTTCCATCTGTTCGATAGCTTCGACCGGATCATCGGTACGAATAATATCCTGACGGATACGTTCGCGCAGATGCTGGTACACCGCCACGAAGAACTGAATTTTACGTTCCGGACGTTTCGGATCTTCCGACATGCGCAGCACATCGCGCAGGTGTTCGTTGTCAGCCACCGCCAGACGCAGCGCACCCAACGCTTTATCCGACATCGAACGCAGGTCATCGGCAGAAAGATACGCCAGCTCGCGGCGGTGCAGACGACGTTCTACGCCATTGTCTTTCACCAGACGCATCACCGCGCACCAGCCGGCTTTCGCGCTCACCACCTGCTCGCGCATTTCCAGGTAATCACGTTCCAGCTTACGCAGCTTACGGGTCAGGTTATCCATTTCTGCTTCGCAGAAGGTCAGCGCTTTTTCCAGCTGATTACGACGCGCGCGGTTGTTGCTTAACTGCGCGTGCAGTTCATCGCGGCGAATACGCGCACGTTCTTCCGCCCCGCTGTCGGCGCGTACACCAATATCCTGCAACTCTTTGTAGAGATCGTTAAGCAGCTCTTTCTTGGTGTCGTAAGAACTTTTCAGCGACGCCAGGACCTGGCTGTACTGACTCAGCTGCGCGGCATGGGTACGCATCGCTTCACGGGCACGCGTACGTTCACCTTCTGCCTGCTCCAGACGCTGACGCAGTTTTTCATTGAGATCGCTGTTGCCGCTGAGCATCTCAGCCGAATCAGAGTAGCTGAAGTGTGCACGACGCTGCACCACTTCCGTCAGGGCAAACGCCTGCTGACGGGCTTCGCGCTGCACCTGCTGCGACCAGGCATAATCTTCTTTCAGCTGTTCAAACTGTTCCGGGTCACTTTGCAGAACCGACACCACCGGCTCCAGTTTCGCCAGTTGGTTACCGTGCTGCTGAATAAAGCGCGCGGCTTCCTGCGCTTCATCCAGACGTTCCTGAATTTCACCGACGCGGTCTGCCAGCGTTTCATCGGCCAGCAGGCTCAGACGCGGCAGCAGGCGGTTAAGCTGGGCTACGCCCTCTTTCGCCTGTTCAAACTGGGTACGCTGCTGCTGGTTGTCGCTTTCGTGCGTATTCAACGCGCGTTCCAGCTCACCGCGACGGGTATTCAGTTTGCGAATCTCGGCTTCCGGGTCATCGTCAAACGCCACCGACAGATGGCTGCCGATAAAGCGGCTGAACGCCTGATGCAGACGCTGGGTTTTCTGCACGTCAAAGGAGAGCGTGGCAAAACGCTCGGAGAGCACTTCGCGCTCGGCGTGCAGGGTCTCGATGCGGTTTTCGCGCGCCGCGCGGCCAAACAGCGGCAGGCTTGGGAAGCGAGAATAACGCCACTGGCGATCGGCGATTTTCACCACCACCGCTTTTTCCAGCTCATCGACGCTGAAGACGCTGTCATCGAACGACTGCGGGTCACCCTCGATCAGATACAGATCTTCCGGGCAATCCTCCAGACCTTCCAGCTGTTCGGCGATCTGCGAGAGATCCGGGACCACGATCGCGTGACGAGATGGGCCATACAACGCAGAGAAGTACGGCGCATCGTCCAGGCTGACATCATCATAAATTTCAGACAGCAGCACGCCGCCAAAACGCTCGGCCAGCGCATTAAGGCGCTGATCTTCCGAGCCGCCCGGCTGGCTTAAACGTTCAATCTCTTCATCGATTTCACGTTTACGCGCGCCAACTTCATCACGCTCAACAATCGCTTCACGCTCGCGCTCAAGCAACTGTTGTAGATATTCAGTGACATCCGAGCTGGACTCAAACTGTTCGCCACTCTGTTCGCACAGCTGGTTCAGGCTGTTCTGCGCTGCCAGCCATACTGGCGCGCGGTGCATCAGCGCAGAGATGCGCGATTGCAGCGTTTCCAGTTCCTGGCGCAGCGACATACGCTGTTCGCTGGCGCTTGAAACGCTGTCGGAGAGCGCGGAGATACGTGCTTCCAGTTCCTGATGCAGCGTTTCCAGGTCTTCAATATCGTAGTGTTTGCCCTGACGTTTGCAGAATTCCGCCAGCAAACGTTCGGCTTCCTGCTGCTCACGCAGACGCTGTTCCAGCTCGTTCAGTCGGCCACGCAGAGACTGCGCCTGCTCGGCGAGATGACGCTGATTGACGCCGTCACGCAGTAATTCACGCGCCACGTTCCACGCTTCATCGCGGGCAACCGGGCCGTTAATGGCAACCACAATCTGATAGGCCTGCTCGAACTGGCTGTGGGCGGTTTGCGCCACGCTCATTTTCTGTTCGAGGGAAAGCAGTTTTTCAGTGGCTTCCTGCTCTTTGGCCTGGAACGTTTCCAGCCATTCATCGGCGCTGTCAGGCGTCAGATCGGGCAGATGACACAGCTCTTTCGCGCGGGCCAGCGCCTGTTGCGCCTGGTTGTACTGAATGGCGCGAGTTTGCTGTACGTCCAGCGCCTGCTGGTAGTCGGCAAGCTGGCTTTTCAGCTCATCAACTTCCAGTTCAGCGGCTTCGGCGCGGGCTTCGTTCTCTTCCTGCTGCTCTGCCGCCTCGGCAACCACTTCGTTCTGCTCTTCAAGGCGGACCTGTAACTCTTCCAGATCCGCTTCGTAGCGCTCAATTTTTTCCTGCTGACGCAACGCGGTCTGCACCAGATTCAGGTGGTCGCTTGCCGCCTGGTGATCGGCTTCAAGATCGCCTTCCGCGCCGTTATGCTCCTGCAGCTCACGGGCCATATCGACGTGCTTGTACTGCTCCGCTGCCAGCTGCTGACGAGAGGTAAACAGTTCGCGACGATACTCCAGCGCTTTATCGAGGTGGATACGACGTTCGTTGGCGTGACGCATGTAGTCCGCCGCCACATAATCTGTCGCTTCGGAAATCAAATGCTTGAACAGGTCGCGGTCTGACTGAGTGACGCGAATCGCTTCCAGCGTCATGCGGTTTTCGCGCAGCGCGGCTTCCATGTCCTGGAACGCTTTGCGCACGCCGCTGTTTTCTGGCAGCAGGTAGTCACGTAGAGAACGGGTGATGGCGCTGGAGATCCCGCCGTACAGCGAGGCTTCAATCAGGCGATAGAACTTGCTACGGTCAGACGCAGAACGCAGACGACGCGCCACGATGCCCAGATCGAACATCAGCGAGTGGTAATCGGTGATTGAGTTAAACTGCTTGAACTGCACGCCCTCAATGGCTTCGAGCTTGTCTTTCAGCTCTTGCAGGGTCAGTACGCGCGCCTGACGCTCGTTGAGCGTTTCGGTAAGCAACGACGTCGGCTGCATAGAGGTTGGCAGCCCCTGAATGGCGAACGGTTTGATGTCAACTTTACGGTCGCGCCCGGCGACCTGTTGCAAACGTACACCCACGACCACGCGCTGATGGCGCGAGTTCATGACGTCCAGCACCGAGTAACAGACACCCGCTTTCAGCTTACCGTGCAGACCTTTATCGCGCGAGCCGCTGGTCGCGCCCGCTTCGGTGGTGTTACGGAAGTGCAGCAGGGTTAAATCAGGGATCAGCGCCGTGACGAAGGCCGCCATGGTGGTGGATTTCCCTGCCCCGTTACCGCCCGACAGAGTGGTGACTAATTCATCAAGGTCAAAGGTACGGGCAAAGAACCCGTTCCAGTTAATCAGCGTTAGCGAACGAAATTTACCGCGATCGATCATTACTCTTCCTCCCCGCTATCCGGCTGATTGTCTTCATTCTCATCATTGAGTTGCAGATGGTTTTCAATCGCCATCGCTTCGCCGTCGCGGATCATACGCAGTTGCGCTTCACGCGCATCGTCGCCCGAACGCACGTCAGCGCCGAAGCGGAACACGGATTCGGTGATGCGGAATTTACTGCTGTCATGGCCCATGAACCACACCATACCCAGACGGCGCAGACGGTTCAGGGACGAACGGACTTTTTCCTGTAGCTTCTGACGATCAAGGTCAGAACCGGTAGAACGGTTGTTCACCAGCTTCAACAGCTTGGCTTCATCCGCCAGCGCCAGTAGCTCGTCGTAGAGCTCCTGCTGGGTGAAAATCCCCTCGTTTGCCAGGCGCTCCGGACTCAGATAGAGGTAGCAGAGGATCTTTCCGACCATCATATCCAGCTCGGACAATACCGAGCGCGGAATCAGCGTGGTGGAACGCGGGCGCAGGTAGAAAAACCCTTCCGGCGCACGAATCAGCTCAACGTTATAACGCGCGTAAAACTCTTCCAGATATTCCTGGAAATCCATCAAAAAGGCGTGATTATCCAGCTCATCCAGACCGATATGCCGACCCGCACGCAACGCGCTATCCAGCGCCGGAAAAATAGGATTGGCCAGGGCCTGCGCCAGTTTAACTGGCATCACTTGTTCAATATTTGTCGATGACATGCGCCTGTACCTTGGCTCCGTAATCATTAATTGGCTGCCATTTTGCTGGCAACCCGGTGAAATCTGCTTGTGCAAAACCTAAACGAACCGCCTGATCGACTACAATACGCGCCACGTCGAAGTGTCGTGCGCGCGGGTACTGGAGCAGATACTCTTTTACCACCAGCCCCAGATCCAGCGGGAGCGCTTTGGTTTTATAGATAGCGAGCTGCTCTTCAATCAGCGCTGCCAGCTGTTCACGGATTTCGTTAAACTCTTCGTACTCTAAAT
The DNA here is from genome assembly GCF_055796175.1 of Pseudocitrobacter sp. 2023LY-00077. Taxonomy (NCBI): domain Bacteria; kingdom Pseudomonadati; phylum Pseudomonadota; class Gammaproteobacteria; order Enterobacterales; family Enterobacteriaceae; genus Pseudocitrobacter; species Pseudocitrobacter sp. 2023LY-00077. Next base: position 47,063 of record NZ_JBSPEI010000009.1, read on the forward strand.
CAGGCGGAAGTTCACCCATCACCTCTTCATCGCGCAGCGTCATCTCTTCGTCACGCATATCCAGCAGACGATCGGCGCTGGCGTAGGTGAGCGCCCACGGCGCATCGAAGTAATTCTGTACCGACTGGCGTAAACGCTGGGCAAAGACGCGGTTTTTATCCATATCGATGGCGGTACGGATAAATTTATGCACGTGACGATCGTAGCCAATCCACAGGTCAATCGCCTGCTGGCCCCAGCTCACGATGCGGTCGAGTTTATTCTGCAAATCGAACACCAGGTGGTCGACAAAGTGCAGATTATCAAGGCTGAGCGTCGCATCCTGAATACGCAACAGGTTAGCCTGTAGCTTATCGCCTGCCGCGTCCAGGGTATCCTGTAATTCACGCAGTGTGCCAGACGTTTCAGACAGCAGCATTTCGCAGCTGGAGATCGCCGCACGCCAGTCTTTATTCAGCAACTGGGCGATATCATCTTTTACCGACTGCTGCTGCTCATCCATGATGCGCTGCGTCAGGTCGATGCTGTCGAAAATCTCGGCCACCGAGTATTTCAGCGGCGCATAGACATTACGGTGCCAGTGGAATTCATCGCCACCTTCCGCTGCCGCATCGGCGGCGCGTTTCAGTTCGCCGGCCACGATCGACAGCTGCATTGAGAGGCGCAGGGTCGAGAATTCGCGCTGGCGGATATAGTAATCGGTAATACCGATCCCAAGCGGCGTCAGGCGATAAATAGAATTGCCTTCGGTCACTTCGCTGGTAAAGCGGTTCAGCAGACGTTGGCGAACCAAATCGTTAATCGCGTTGTTGGCACGCGTACTGATGGTTTCACTGGTTTGCTCAAACGCATCACTCACATGACGAAACGCGTCCACCAGCTCGCCTTCCGTCATTTCACCCTCCAGTCGCTCGCCGTTCAGCGTTGCAACAGCCAGTAAAAATGAGAGCCTGTCGACCGGAAGCGAGATGGCAAAATCATTTTTTCTGGCCCAGGCAACCAGTTCGGGGACTGTCTGGGAAAATTCACTCATAGTTTATCCTTGCTTCTGCGGCTTCAGCGCGGTGACATGAATATAGCGCCCCAGGCTAATGTAAGGCTCCTGACGGCAATAGCGCGTCTCTAATTCCAGTAACATCTCATAGCAGTCATGCTGCCGATGTTTTTCGCGAAGATAGTCATGAAACACTCGCACGCCGGTTTTCCCGGTGACCTGCCAGCCAGCCTCTTCCAGCCAGCCATAGACCTGTTGCGGATCGCGCGGATAGTTCGGCGATAACGTCCGCTTTTTCTTTTTCGGCATACCGATCATGACATAGTCAAAATTACCGGCCACCATGTTATGCATCAACAAGCCGTTTGCATTGTAGAACATTAACGATAATGCGCCGCCCGGACGCAGGACGGACCATAACGCATTCAGCGCGTCTTTCGGTTCCGCCACCCACTCCAGCACAGCATGAAACAATATCAGATCAACCGGGGTTTCCAAATGGTGAGCCACATCCTGGACCGCGCATTGTATAAAATGCATGTTGTCGCTCACACCTTTGTCGCTGGCAGCCTGTTTTGCGCGGGCGATCATTTCTGCGGAAAGATCGCACAGAATCACCTCGTGCCCGCGCTCGGCCATTTTAATCGCCGTCTGCCCTTCTCCGCCACCGGCGTCCAGGACGCGCAGTGGGCGAGAGTCAAAGGTTTCCAGCAGCCGGTCGAGATCCTGCCACAAAATGGCCTGACGCAACTGCCCTTTCGTTGTGCCATAGATATTGCGCGAAAATTTTTCCGCGATGTCATCAAAATTGCGATCCTGCACAGGACGACCTCACTCGCCAACAACAAGGCGGCTATTTTGTCACACCCACGGCGATAATGAAGCTATCTGGTGTAATATCCCTGCGTTGATCCACTTAGATGGTTAAAAAAGGACCCATTCAGATGCTTTTTATGCTGAAAAAGTATATTGGCGGGATGATGTTGCCGCTGCCGCTGCTGCTTTTACTGACGGGGCTAGGATTATTCCTGGTTTGGTTTACGCGTTTTCAGAAGACGGGCAAAACGGCGATCACCCTTGGCTGGCTCCTGATCCTGCTGTTAAGCCTACAGCCTGTTGCCGATGGGTTACTGAAACCTATTGAGGATAAATATCCCACCTGGCGCGGCGAGCAACACGCTGAATATATCGTGGTTCTGGGCGGCGGATACACCTGGAATCCGGCGTGGGCGCCCAGCTCAAATCTCATTAACAACAGCCTGCCGCGCCTGAACGAAGGTATTCGACTGTGGCAGGCGAATCCGGGATCAAAAATGATCTTTACCGGCGCACGCGCGTTGACCAACCCGGTCAGCACCGGTGAAGCCGGCGCGCGGGTGGCGGAAAGCCTCGGCGTGCCGCGAAGCGAGATTATTGTCCTCGACACACCGAAAGATACCGAGGAAGAAGCCGCCGCAGTGAAAGCGGCGATCGGCGATGCGCCGTTCCTGCTGGTAACCTCTGCGTCGCATCTGCCGCGCGCGATGATCTTCTTCCAGCATGCAGGGCTGAATCCGCTGCCAGCCCCCGCCAACCAGTTGGCGATCGAATCGCCGCTGAACCCGTGGGAGAAAGCGATCCCGTCCCCGGTCTGGCTGATGCACAGCGATCGCGTTGGCTATGAGACGCTCGGGCGAGTCTGGCAGTGGCTAAAAGGCATTTCAGGAGATCCAGGGCAAGAGTGATTTCGCTGCCAGATCAAAATTCTCGCGGTTAAAACGCCCGGTATTCACCAGCCGGGCGACTTCATCCCACAGCAGGTATAGCCAGCGTCGCCAGAGGAACGATTCCGCCACCGGCGCACGCTGAAGATAGCGCCACAGCAGGCCTTCCGCATGGCCGCTTTCGGTCAGGCGAAACAGTTCAAACTCCCGTGGCGCCCACAGCATGGCCCCTGGCCCCACCATCGCCAGCAGCTGGTCACTACGCGCATCTTTCAACATGCTGCGTAGCGTAAAGTTACCGTGAATCAGCACGCAGTTGTCGTTAAAACCCTCGAACAGCGCGGGCAAGCACTCGCGGGTACGAAACAGAATACGCTTATCCTGCATCGTTAAGCCGGTATTTTGATAAAGATTGAGCGTTCCCCACAGCACTTCGACACGCTGGCGATACCAGTGCGGCCACAGGTTTTCCTGAGTGCTGTCGACAAACCCGACCAATCCGCCGCTATCCTGACGATGCCAGGCCAGCAAGCCTTCAACAATCTGGTCTTTAAGCTGTTCCCAGCGTTCCGGAGTACGCGCAGGTGCTTCGACCGGTACGCCGCGCAGGCGTTCCAGCAGCAGGACATCCGGGCCGGGATGTTCTTCGTGGGTCATGACGCCGTAAACGACAGGCATTCGCACCGTGCCGCTGCGGGCAAGCATCGAGATTTTCCATGCCAGCTGACGGGCAAGGCCGGGCGTAGTGAAGCTTCGGGCGAGTAAAGGTAGCGGATTGCCGTGGGCGTCATACAGTGACCACAGCGCGGTATCAGCCTTCTCATTGATACATTCCACCCGACTGAGTTTTTCCCCCAGAAGGTGGCTTAGTTCGGCGCGCAGTTGTTCCATTTCAGGTTGCCCCCATAAAAGCTACTGCTTTTATAATGAGCATATGCAAGGCAGATGTCACCGGATAAGATCAAAACTGTTACAGAAAACAGCAGAATACGCAGCGGTAAACGGCCCCCACGGATGCAGGGGCGAGAGGATTACTTCATTTCGGCGCGAACGCGTTCCAGATCTTCTGGCGTATCGACGCCCGTACCTGGCACTTCCTCGGCAACGGCAACGTGAATTTTTTCGCCGTACCACAGCACACGCAGCTGCTCGAGCATTTCAATCTGCTCAAGCGGGCTCGGTGCCCAGCCAACGTAGCGGCGAATGAATCCGGCGCGATAGCCGTAAATACCAATGTGGCGCAGCAGGGAATCTCCCACCGTCTCACGGCTTTTGGCAAAGCGGTCGCGATCCCACGGAATGGTGGCGCGGGAGAAATAGAGCGCATAACCCTCTTTATCCATCACCACTTTTACCGCATTCGGGTTAAACGCTTCTTCCGCATTGTCGATAGGCACTGCAAGCGTGGCCATTCCGGCTTTGCTGGCCGCGAGGTTTTCCGCCACCTGGCGAATAATGACCGCCGGGATCATCGGTTCATCGCCCTGCACGTTCACCACGATGGTGTCATCGCTGAAGCCGCATTTCTCGACTACTTCAGCCAGACGCTCGGTACCGGACTGATGATCGGCACGGGTCATGCACACTTCGCCACCCGCCGCTTCTACAGCTTTCGCCACGTCGGCATGGTCGGTCGCGACGATGATGCGATCCGCACCTGATTCACGCGCGCGTTCCAGCACATGAACAATCATCGGCTTGCCGTTTATATCCTGTAGCGGTTTACCCGGCAGGCGCGTGGAAGCGAATCGCGCCGGAATAATAACGACAAAACTCATGGTCTGCTCTCTTCTGCCGCCAGCGGGCGCGCTTCATGTTCTAACAGAACCGGGATCCCATCGCGGAACGGGAACGCCAGGTTATCAATCTTGCAAATCAGTTCCTGCTTATCCTGGCTGTAGTAGAGTTTGCCGTTACAAACCGGGCAGGCGATAATTTCTAATAAACGGTGATCCATGGTTCCTCCTGATGCACCGGGTAGGCCTCGATGCAGCATATCATAGTGCCATCTCAGGCAACGTCAATTTCCCAGCCATCCCGCTGATGCAAAAAGAGCTTTTCCGGCAGCCGTTGCAGGCGGATCCGGTTAGCGCCTTGCCAACGGGCAAAATCATCCAGCGCCTGTTTCAAGCCTTTTTCCAGCGAGGCGCTCACGCGAGTCCCCTCCTCCAGATAAAGCGCAAAAATTTCCAGGACGCCCTCTTTTCTGTGCATTTTACTGTCGATGCGCCCCACCAGCTTACCCTGATGCAACAGCGGCAATACAAAATAGCCATACTGACGCTTGGGTGCCGGGGTGTAGCATTCCAGCCGATAGGTAAAATCAAAAAATTGTTCCGCGCGTTTGCGATCCCAGACAACAGGGTCGAAGGGAGAAAGCACGGCGCTGTGCGTGGCGTTCAGTTTGCCCTCCGCCGCCAGCGCAAGTTGGGGCAGCAGGTCGGTGTGCACCCACATCTCGCCCAGTTGCTCAACCTGTACGGGCACCACCTGCTGCGCATCGTGCCAGCGTTTGAGTAGCGCGGGAAGATTCGGCTGACGCAGGCGATAGTAATCTGCCAGCCACTGCGGACGAAATATTCCCAGGCTGCGCGCGCTGTTTTCCAGCATTAGCGCTTCTGCGTCTTCCTGAGAGAGTGCGTGCAGTTCATCCTGCCAGCCTGGCATCACGCGATGCGTGAGGTCGTAGACGCGCTGAAAGTTGCGTCGCTCCACCACCATCACCTTGCCTGCGGTAAACAACCCTTCCAGATGACGTTTGTGCGGTTTCCATTCCCACCAGCCGCTTGCGCCTTTGCGCGGGTGGACAAAATCCGCAGAACGCACCGGGCCATTTTCAGCAATATGCGCGATAAGCGCGTCGATCTCGTCAGCATGCTCAGCCATCCACTCCGGATGGTATTTCCAGCCCATATTATGCGGCGAGAGCATTTTGTGACGAACCAGCGGGAAATCCGAGCGAGGCAGAAAACAGGCTTCGTGCGCCCAGTATTCCATCAGTTCGCCACGAAGCAGCGCGTCATCCAGCCAGCTTTGCGGATAAGCGCCAAGGCGACTGAAGAGAACAAGATAGGGGCTGCGGGCGACAACGTTAATGGTGTCGATTTGCAGCAGTGACATGCGTTGAATAGTGGCAAGAATATCCGCCGGTTTCGCCTGACGCCGTGGGCGTTTGAGTAACCCCTGCGCAGCCAGATGGAGATGACGCGCGGCGCTGAGGGTCAAGTGCAACTCTGACATGTCACATCCCCGTATTCCGCCCGCGCGCCTTACCGTTTCGGCTATTGTTGCGCCAGAGCGACCAGTTCCTGAAGTAAACGTTGCGCCCGCTCGCCGCTCAGTTCGGCATCAACCGGCAGATACCACCAGTTGGACTTAGCAAACGCGCGGCATTTCACCGCATCCTTTTCGGTCATGATGAGCGTTTGCCCCGGCGCAGTTAGCGCCTCGACATCCGTAAGCGTCAGCGCCTGATGATCGGCCAGTGCAACGGTTTTGACCGGTTGCAGGCCGCTGCTTTCAAGCGTGGCAAAGAAACGAGGAGGGTGACCGATACCGGCCATCGCCACCACATTATGCAGTTCAGGGAGCGCCAGACGTTCGCCGGTCAAGAGATTGACCGCCAGACCGGGCTTTAGGCGCATCGGGATTTCTCCCGCCTGCGCTGTGCCGCCATTGGTAACGATCGCATCGACCGATTTTAGTCGAGACGCACGTTCGCGCATCGGCCCCGCGGGCAGCCACCAGCCATTACCAAAACGGCGAACGCCGTCAACGACGACAATTTCTTTATCCCGCGCCAGTCGATAGTGTTGCAGGCCGTCGTCGGTGATGATGAGTTGTACAGGATGCGCAGCAAGCAGCGCTTTGACCGCGTCCGAACGAACAGGCGATACCGCTACCGGCGCGCCCGTGCGCTGGAAAATAAGCACCGGTTCATCACCGGCCTGGGCGGTGGTGGTTTCCGGGTCCAGCAGCAGCGGATACGTCTCCGCTTTACCGCCATAACCACGAGACACCACGCCAACGCGAATGCCCCGCTGCTGGAGCTGTTCGACCAGCCAAATCACCACCGGCGTTTTGCCGTTACCGCCCGCCGTCAGGTTACCCACGACGACAACCGGCACCGGAGCGTGCCAGGTCTTTTTAAGGCCCAGCTTATAGCTCAAGCGGATAAGCCCGCTCACCAGGCCGTAAAGCCAGGAGAGCGGTAACAGCAACAACCAGAGCGGTGATTCGCCCGACCAGATGCGCGCTATCATTCGCCAAATTGCATCTTGTGCAGTTGTGCGTAAACGCCGCGATGAGCCAGTAGATCCGCATGGCTACCGCGTTCAACGATACGACCATCTTCCACCACCACAATTTCGTCAGCCTGTTCGATAGTGGACAGACGGTGCGCAATCACCAGTGAGGTACGGTTTTTCTGCAGCTCATCAAGAGCCGACTGAATCGCACGTTCTGATTCCGTATCCAGCGCAGAGGTGGCTTCGTCAAGAATCAGGATTGGGCTGTCGCGCAGCAGCGCACGGGCAATGGCAATACGCTGACGCTGACCGCCGGAAAGCAGCACGCCGTTTTCACCGATAACCGTATCCAGACCTTGATCCATCTTATTGATGAAGTCCATGGCGTAGGCCATTTCCGCGGCTTTTTCGATCTGCTCGCGGCTGAACTCTTCGGTACGCGCATAAGCAATGTTATTGGCAACGGTATCGTTGAACAGGTGAACGTTTTGCGATACCAGCGCAACCTGATTACGCAGTGACGCCAGGGTGTACTCACGCAGGTCATGCCCATCGAGCAGAATTTCGCCCTTGTCGATATCGTAGAAGCGGGTGATCAGGCTCGCAATGGTTGATTTACCTGAGCCCGAACGCCCTACCAGCGCCACCGTTTTGCCTTCCGGAATCGACAGGTTGATATCGCGCAGCGCAGGCGTTTCACGGCCAGGATAGGTAAAGGTGACATTACGGAACTCCAGGTCGCCTTTTGCACGTTCAACCACGCGAGTACCTTCGTCTTTTTCCTGCTCGCTATCGAGGATAGCAAACAGCGTCTGGCAGGCAGCCATCCCGCGCTGGAACTGCGCGTTGACGTTAGTCAGTGATTTCAGCGGGCGCATCAGGGCAATCATGGATGAGAAGACCACGGTGATAGTACCGGCAGTCAGGGTTTCCATGACGCTTGGGAAGCTTGCAGCATACAGGACAAAGGCCAGCGCCAGAGAAGCAATCAGCTGAATGATCGGGTCAGAAATAGAAGACGCAGAAACCATTTTCATGCCCTGCAGACGCATCTTATTGCTGACTTTATCAAAGCGTTTGGTCTCAACCTGCTGACCACCGAAAATCAGCACCTCTTTGTGCCCTTTCAGCATTTGCTCTGCACTGGTGGTCACCTGCCCCATCGTGTTTTGCATATTTTTACTGATGTTACGGAAGCGCTTAGAAACCACACGGATAGCAATTGACACAATCGGCGCCAGCACGATGAGGATCAGCGACAGCTGCCAGCTGTAGTAGAACATCATGATGAACAGACCGATGATCGATGCCCCTTCACGCACGACGGTAATCAAGGCGCTGGAAGAAGACGATGCTACCTGCTCAGAGTCGTAAGTAATACGAGAAAGCAGCGTACCGGTGGATTGCTTATCAAAGAAGGAGACGGGCATCCCCATCATGTGACTGAATAAGCGGCGGCGCACGGTCATAACGACCTTGCCGGAAACCCAGGAGATGCAATAACTGGAGATATAACTGGTGATCCCCCTGAGGATCATCAGACCAATTACCACCAATGGCATCCATAACAGCACTGACCTGTCCGTTTTACCAAAACCATCATCCAGTAATGGTTTGAGGAGCGATAGCATAAAGGTATCACTGGCTGCGTTGAAGATTAACGCAACCGCAGCCACAATCAGCCCTGCTTTAAATGGCGCAATAGTCGGCCAGAGTCGGCGGAAGGTCTGCCACGTGGAGAGATCTTTGTCGTTCTGCATTCAAAAAACCAGCTTATGTTGAAATAGCCGCATATTCTACCCGTTATCCTGCCCCTCGCCAAACCACTGATGATACCAACGAGGTAAAAGTTGATCGCGTAAGCCTTCTATTTTCCACTTATTGGTGAAAAAAGTGACCGTAATCTGCCCCTGATGCGGGGTGTCGAACCATGCATAATTATGCTGTTGATAGCGCGTCTTCACTTTCGCCGAAGGCAGACGCCACGCGTTATAGCGGGATGCGGAAGCCAACGCGGCTTGCCCGTTAACCTGCTGTAATAATGCGATGCCTGACGAGGTATTACTGCCATGATGCGGCACCTGAATAATTGTAGACCTAAGATACTGCCAGTAATGGCTTTGCATGGCCATTTCCGCCGATAACTCGATGTCGCCAGTCAGCAAAACGCTATTTTTTCCATCATCGACACGAATAACACAGGAACCATTATTACCGGTTTGTCTGTTTGCTGATATCGGCCAGAGCACCCGAAAAGATAATCCCTGCCATTGCCAGGCGTCACCACGAAAACATCCCTGATGCCCTTTCCAACCTAAAGGGCTTCGTACCCAGCTTTTCGGCCAGGCATTATGCAGGCTGTCAAAACCGCCTCGATGGTCCAGATGCTCATGGCTCAGGATAATCCCCTCCGGGGTCAGATTACGCCAGCGCAGCCAGGGAATAATCAGTTGCGTTCCGCTATCGCCTCCAGGCCACGCCAGCCCGGTATCATAAACAATCGCCTTATCATGTCGCGAAATCACAATGGAAAGCCCCTGCCCCACGTCCAGCATGGTGACCTGCCAACGGTCGTTGGGCGTCGAACGCCACAAGGGAAAAGTTAACAGTGCTACGCCAGACAGATAGAGCGCAGGATAAGTACGCCAGCCGTGAAGACGCCAGACGATGATCAGCATCCACGGAATGAGCGTTGCCCACGCCCAGCGCGAATCCACGCTTAGCCAGCCATCTGGCAAGCTACGCAGATACGCAAATACCCATCCCATAACCGTGTCAGCGCAAAACCAGACCACCGTCTCAAGTGCCATTGGCCCGCTCAGGTGAAGTAACATTCCCAGAAGCACCAACGGCACGACCACAAACGTCACCACCGGTACCGCCAGCAAATTCGCCACCAGCGAAGTGGTGCTCACACCATGAAACAGAAACACTTGCATGGGCGTCAGCAAAAGCATCAATCCCAATTGCAGGTAGAGCATTTCTTTCAGGAAACGCAACGGCGCACGCCCTTTCCAGCGCGGCGGCGGCACCCACTGATACCAGAAAATTAGCGTGGCTACCGCGAAGGCAGAGAGCCAAAGGCTGTCGGACAACACCGCTAATGGGTCAATGAATACGATAGCCGCGATGCAGCACAGCCATACGTCCCAGCCACGCCATCGCCGCCCGGATAGCCGCAGCAGCGTCCAGATCCCCCCTGCCACTACCGTGCGTACCGCGGGAGGCTGTAACCCGGTGAGCCAGGCGTAAAGGAAACTGCAGACTAATGCCCCAACCAGCGGGAGACGCCAGTTAATAAAGCGGCACGGCAGGAAAAACTGTAACGCGCGAATAATCATCCAGCCCAGCGATGCGCCCAGCGCGATATGTAACCCGGAAATCGCCATCAGATGCGACGTTCCGGTTTGCTGCATCAGCCGTTTTATTTCCGGATCAACGCTGAGACGTTCGCCAAGCCCTAACGCCAGCAGCACATCGCACCATCGGTAGCCTGCAAGAGAGACCCGTAACGATGCCAGAAACTGCGCTCGCAGGCTGCATGCTGCATCCAGCGGCGTAGCATTAATTAACCGCCCGGTGAGCGGCTGATGCTGTGCCAGCGCGTAGCGTTGAGAATCAAACCCGCCGTCGTTGAGCTGGCCGTGCACGGCACGAGCGCGAATCGTCATCGCCCAGCGCTGGCCTGCACAGGGCGGCTGTGGCAGGTAGTTGCCATACAGCGTAATGACCGGTGTCGGGAAAAGCCGCTGCCCGTTGAAACGGGTAATGTTCCCCTGATGCGTGGTTTGTCCGTCAGTCTGGCTAAGCACTATCTCGACGGCCTGATTTTTTCCGGGAATACGCAGCGCGGGCAGTTGCACCTGCCAGGCGGCCAGCACGCCCCAGCAAAAAAGTAACCCCACAATACACAGCATGCGCACACCCGGTTTCGGGCATATCAATGCTAACAGGCTAAGAACAACAATTGCCGCTTCAATGACCGGCAAAGGAGGAAGCGCTGGTAGCCAAAGCAGAGGGATTACGCCCAGCATCACACAGCAGGCAAACAGTGGTACACGCATCAACACCTCCTTGTTGTGCCGAGTGTCGCGCGTACGCCATGCCTTGTCGTGGGGCAAAAGAAGAAGCGTCGAGGCGTCTTCCAGACAATGTTGAGTTTGCAGCAAACGGCAAAGGGTTTTGCGAGGAGGATTCAGAAAGCGTGGGGAATGACGGTGATGCTGGAACGCAAGAAATGAAAAAAGCACCCGCAGGTGCTTTTTTCGCAATCAAGTTAAGCCGTTAACGCACGGCACAAACTCAATCGTAAATGTTGGCGCGATCGCGCAGTTCTTTACCCGGCTTAAAGTGCGGCACATATTTGCCTTCAAGTTCCACTTTATCGCCAGTCTTCGGGTTACGCCCGGTACGTGGTGCTCGATAGTGCAGGGAGAAGCTGCCGAAACCGCGGATTTCAATGCGCTCACCCTGTGCGAGGGTTGAGGCCATATGCTCCAGCATCTCTTTTACCGCATCTTCCACTGCTTTTGCAGGGATGTGAGATTGCTGGCTGGCAAGTCTTTCAATCAATTCTGACTTGGTCATAATTCCTCCGGTTTCCTTTCAAGGAAAATTAGCTAACAGCTTAAACAAGGGCGGCCGTAGCCGCCCTTTGTGCTTGATTACAGAACGAAAACCGTAATCTGTCAAGTAATCTCATGATTCTTCGGCTGATAATCAGACCGAAGAGTAAGAGAATTACTCGCCTTTAGCTGCTTTGAATGCTTCAGCCATTGCGTTGGAGAAGTTGCCGTCTTCCTGTTTGTTGTTAACAGTCGCGATTGCATCTTTCTCGTCAGCTTCGTCTTTAGCACGTACAGACAGGCTGATTGCACGGTTTTTGCGGTCAACACCGGTGAATTTAGCTTCAACGTCGTCGCCAACGCTCAGAACCAGAGTTGCATCTTCAACGCGGTCACGGGATGCTTCAGAAGCACGCAGGTAACCTTCAACGCCGTCAGCCAGTTCTACGGTTGCGCCTTTAGCGTCAACTGCAGTCACTTTACCGTTTACGATAGCGCCTTTCTTGTTCAGAGCAACCCAGTTGTTGAACGGATCTTCTGCGAGCTGTTTAACGCCCAGGGAGATACGTTCACGTTCTGCGTCAACCTGCAGTACAACTGCAGCGATTTCGTCGCCTTTTTTGTATTCACGTACTGCTTCTTCGCCTGCAACGTTCCAGGAGATGTCAGACAGGTGAACCAGGCCATCGATGCCGCCGTCCAGGCCGATGAAGATACCGAAGTCAGTGATAGACTTGATTTTACCTTCAACACGGTCACCCTTGTTGTGGGTTTCCGCGAACTGCTGCCATGGGTTGTTTTTGCACTGTTTCAGGCCCAGGGAGATACGACGACGTTCTTCGTCGATATCCAGAACCATAACTTCCACTACGTCGCCAACGTTAACAACTTTGGACGGGTGGATGTTTTTGTTGGTCCAATCCATTTCGGAAACGTGAACCAGGCCTTCAACGCCTTCTTCGATTTCAACGAAGCAGCCGTAGTCAGTCAGGTTGGTAACGCGACCGGTCAGTTTAGTACCTTCCGGATAACGTTTAGCGATAGCTACCCACGGATCTTCGCCCAGCTGTTTCAGGCCAAGGGATACACGGGTACGTTCGCGGTCGAATTTCAGCACTTTAACAGTGATTTCGTCGCCAACGTTTACGATTTCGCTCGGATGCTTAACGCGTTTCCATGCCATGTCGGTGATGTGCAGCAGGCCGTCAACGCCACCCAGATCAACGAATGCACCGTAGTCAGTGAGGTTCTTAACGATACCTTTAACTTCCATGCCTTCTTGCAGGTTTTCAAGCAGCTGATCGCGTTCTGCACTGTTTTCGGATTCGATAACAGCACGACGGGAAACAACAACGTTGTTACGTTTCTGGTCAAGCTTGATTACTTTGAACTCAAGCTCTTTGCCTTCCAGGTGCAGAGTATCGCGAACCGGACGAACGTCTACCAGTGAACCTGGCAGGAACGCACGAATACCGTTCAGCTCAACAGTGAAGCCACCTTTAACTTTACCGTTGATAACACCAACAACAGTTTCAGCGTCTTCGTAAGCTTTTTCCAGCGTGATCCAAGCTTCATGACGTTTAGCTTTTTCACGGGACAGCAGGGTTTCACCGAAGCCGTCTTCTACTGCATCCAGGGCAACATCAACTTCGTCACCAACCTGGATTTCCAGTTCGCCGGCTGCGTTTTTGAACTGCTCTGCTGGGATAGCAGATTCAGATTTCAGGCCCGCATCAACCAGAACAACGTCTTTGTCGATAGAGACAACAACGCCACGAACGATGGAACCCGGGCGGGTTTCGATTGTTTTTAAGGATTCTTCAAAAAGTTGAGCAAAAGATTCAGTCATGTTTAATCTTCAGGTTTCATATTTAACGTCCACCTGGCTCCGTGCCGGGTGGGGTTGTTTAACATACCCGCTGTCAATCCATTGCAACGGGGGTACTGCAAATTCGGTCGCGTATTAGGCGAGAGCCAACTTTTGGCGCGCGTATTGTAGCGCTTTTTCAATCACTTGCTCAATGCTTAAGGTGGTGGAATCCAACACTAAAGCATCAGCAGCCGGAACCAGCGGCGCCACGGCGCGGTTGCGATCGCGGTCGTCTCGTTCCTGTATCTCGGCCAAAAGGCGTTCAAAGTTAACACTAAAGCCCTTTTCCTGCAACTGTAGCATGCGGCGATTCGCACGCTCTTCCGATGAGGCGTCGAGGAAAATTTTTACTGGCGCATCAGGGAATACCACCGTGCCCATATCGCGGCCATCGGCGATTAAGCCCGGCGCTTCACGAAACGCGCGCTGACGGCGCAGAAGCGCTTCGCGAACGCGAGGAAAAGCCGCCACTTGTGAAGCGGCATTCGCCACTTCCTGGGTGCGGATTTCACCACTAACGTCTTCCCCTTCCAGAATCACTTCCAGGTTGCCTTCCGTAGAGACAAAACGCACATCCAGGTGAGCGGCCAGCGGAACCAGCGCATCTTCCGACGTCACATCAACGTGGTGATGTAGCGCGGCCAGCGCCAGAACACGATAGATGGCTCCCGAGTCCAATAAATGCCACTGTAAAGCCTCAGCCATCGCTTTACACAGGGTGCCTTTACCCGCACCGCTTGGTCCATCAATTGTGATTACCGGGGCAACTGCCGTCATCTTTATCTCCTTCAACACAAGGCGTATAGAACCTAAACGCGCGCATTATACGCATGTCTACGCCTGACAGTTACCTTTGTCTGCGAATTACGGAATTAACGCCAAAAATGGTAGGAATAGTGAACACTAATTATAGCGGGCTGGCACAGGGCCAGCCCGAAAGATGACAATGTTTTACTTTTTGTCAGAGGCGATACGTTCGCGGATATGCTGCGCACGTTCGGTTGAAGGCGGATGGGAATCAAACATCGATTTGGTGTGCCCGGAGTCCAGGCTTGCCAGTTTGTCGAAGCTGCCGACCAGGCCCTGGGTGCTGATACCGCGTTTTTTCAGCAGATCGTAAGAGAAGTCATCGGCTTCAGACTCTTTATCACGCGAGTATTTCGCATTAATGGCGCCTTCCGCAATATCGCCAAGCTGAGAACGAGAGAGCTGCGCTGCCACGCCGCTGGTTGCAGAGATAGCATCACGTGCGGCAACGATCGCATAAGATGCTTTCATTTCAGCCAGGGAGTGACCGAGCGCTACGTGGCCCAGTTCATGACCGAGAACGCCTTCGATTTCGTTGTCGTTCATCATGTCCATCAGGCCGCTATACACGCGCACACAGCCGTTAGCCATCGCCCATGCGTTCACATCGCTGGTCATGTAAACCTTATAGTTGACCGGCGTACCATTGATGTTATTGCCCAGCGCTTTGGCGATTTTCGCCAGGCGTTTGCTGTATTTGCTGGATGCGCCTGCCATTTGATTCTGGCTGTCCAGTTCCTGGCAGCCCTGATTGGCGATGGCTTTGGCATCTGCGTCATTCAGGGTTGCCGCTTTGTAAGCTGACATTCCTGAACTGATCGCCATGTTGGTGTCGATACCGTGGGTATTTTGACAGCCGCTGAGTAGCGTGGCGGAAACAGCCAGCGCCAGCAGAAGTTTAGTATTCTTCATGTGAATCATCCGTTGATTATATATAATTTATCTAAATATCAATAAGTTAACAAAGCAATCAAGATTATCACTATGAGGAATGCGCAGAAAGTCCGAAAAAAAACGCCGACACAAGGTCGGCGTTTTTAGATCACGATTTCAATTAAGCCAACGTACTAATACGCGCCAGCTGTTCGAAGTAATCCGGGAAGGTCTTCGCCGTACATTTAGGGTCAAGGATAGTTACCGGCGTGTCAGACAGCGCCACCAGCGAGAAGCACATCGCCATACGGTGATCGTTGTAGGTGCCAATTTCGGCAAACTGCAATTTTGTCGGCGGCGTGACGCGAATGTAATCTTCGCCCTCTTCCACTTCGGCGCCCACTTTGCGCAGCTCTGTCGCCATCGCAAACAGACGGTCGGTCTCTTTTACGCGCCAGTTATAGATGTTACGCAGCGTAGTGGTGCCTTTGGCAAACAACGCTGCGGTGGCGATAGTCATCGCTGCATCGGGAATATGGTTCATATCCATATCAATGGCATTCAGTTCGCCACGGGTACAGGCGATGTAGTCATCACCCCAGGTAATCGTTGCGCCCATTTTTTCCAGCACATCGGCAAAGCGAATATCGCCCTGCACGCTGTTACGCCCAATCCCGGTCACCTTCACGGTCCCGCCGCGGATTGCTCCCGCCGCCAGGAAATAGGACGCAGACGAGGCATCGCCTTCCACCAGATACTGGCCCGGAGACTGATACTGCTGACCGCCACGCACGACAAAGCGCTGATAGTTTTGGTTTTCCACCTCAACACCAAACGTTTTCATCAGGTGCAGGGTGATGTCGATATACGGTTTAGAAACCAGATCGCCTTTGATGGTGATGGTGGTGTCATTTGGTGCCAGCGGCGCGGTCATCAGCAGTGCTGTCAGGAACTGGCTGGAAACGGTACCGTCAACCTCAACGCTGCCGCCGCTAAAGCCGCCCTGCAAACGCAGCGGTGGATAATTTTCCTGCTCGAGATACGTGATTTGCGCCCCGCCCTGACGCAGCGCGTCAACCAGATGGCCAATCGGACGCTCTTTCATGCGCGGTTCGCCGGTCAGCACGATATCGTTGCGACCCAGACAAAGTGCAGCCGCCAGAGGACGCATCGCCGTGCCCGCATTCCCGAGGAACAATTCCAGTGATTCATTGGCCTGCAACGGGCCTGCGTTACCCGTGACTTCACAACGGGTGCGATCGGCAGACAAGGTGTAATGAATTCCCAGCGCACTCAGCGCATTCAGCATGTGGCGAACATCGTCGCTGTCCAGCAGATTAGTCAGGACAGTGGTGCCGCGTGCTAAAGCTGCCAGCAGCAAGGCGCGGTTAGAGACACTTTTTGAACCAGGCAGGTTAATGGTGCCATCAACACGCGCAATGGGTTGTAACGTCAGGGATTCCATGAAACTCAACTCTCAAAATCGACAATAAAAACCCCCGCAGAATACTGCGGGGGATGAAAACGAAAAAATTAACCGTGGCGACGTTCGAAGTCCTGCATGAAATCGGTCAATGCCTGAACGCCCGCCAGCGGCATCGCGTTATAGATTGACGCGCGCATCCCGCCAACGACGCGGTGGCCTTTCAGTGAATGCAGACCCGCCGCGAAGGACTCTTCAAGGAAGACTTTATCCAGTGCGCTGTCCGCCAGCTGGAACGGAATGTTCATGCGAGAACGGTTAGACGCCGCAACATCGTTACGATAGAAATCGCTGTTGTCGATAACGCCATACAGCAGTTCAGCTTTCTGCTGGTTGACGCGATCCATCGCCGCCACGCCGCCCTGCTCTTTCAGCCATTTGAAGACCAGACCCGCCAGATACCAGGCGAAGGTCGGCGGCGTGTTGAACATGGAATCATTTTCGTTCAGCACGGAGTAATCCAGAATCGACGGGCAGGCAATGTTGGCTTTGCCAAGCAGATCTTCACGCACAATCACCAGCGTCAGGCCGGCCGGGCCGATGTTTTTCTGCGCGCCAGCGTAAATCACGCCAAAGCGGCTGACATCAATCGGGCGGGAAAGGATGGTAGAGGAGAAGTCAGCTGCAACGACCACGTCTTTACCGAAATTCGGGGTTTCATCGATAGCGATGCCATCAATGGTTTCATTCGGGCAATAGTGCAGATACGCAGCATTGTCAGAAAGCTGCCATTCGCTCATCGGCGTCACGGCACGCTTGCCGTCAACGGTGATTTTGGCGTCAATCACGTTCGGCGTGCAGTATTTCTTCGCTTCCTTTACTGCGCTGGCTGCCCAGTAACCCGCGTCAACATAGTCTGCGGTGGTTTTATCACCCAAAATGTTCAGCGGCACGCCAGCGAACTGGCCGCGACCGCCGCCATGGCAAAACAACACTTTATAGTTGGAAGGGATATTGAGCAGGTCACGAAAATCCTTTTCTGCTTCTTCCGCCACGTGGATAAACTCTTTCCCACGGTGGCTAACTTCCATTACTGATGTACCCAATCCGTTCCAGTCGCGTAATTCGTTTTGCGCCTGTTTAAGGACATCTGCCGGTAGCATTGCCGGACCTGAACTGAAATTAAAGACCTGAGCCATTTCCCCTCACCACGTTGCAATGTTGTCTACCCGTGTGCGTTCACCCGGGTATAAGTTATTCCTGTGGATATCGGTTTTATCATTCAGTGACACTCGCCGCAATGGGTAATACTGAGCGGTCAGAAAATGTGTCATAAGTCACACAACAGAATCTTCCGCATTGACGAGTGAAAATGGAGAAATCCGCTATCAGGTGACGCGTTTCGCGGTGCTGGCCTTCGACCATTCTGGATTTGCGCAGCGGGGACATAATTGATGTTCCCCGGCATTAAAGTGAAAAATCGCGCTGCACCGAACGCAGGCGTAGTCCGCTGCCTCGGGAACCGTGGTAAAGCGCGAGACACAGCTCGACGGTAAAATCACCATACCGGCTTTTACGTCATCATCGGGATAGTAATAGAGGCTGATTTGCCCATTCGTTTCCATAATGGCCAGCCGCACCTGCCCGAGTTGCTCGACGCCGCCCAGCCGCAGTTCCATGAAAAACTCAAACTCAGTCATGTTCTCAGACTGCAAACGTTCCCACGCCAGCTCACCCTCTTCCACTACAATGACCGGTTTCCCCTCCAGCAAATCTTCCAGTTTTTCGCTACGCGACATCAGCCACATCACCAACCGATAAAGGGCAGCCAGAGTGATAAACACCACCAGCACCGGCAGCATCGGCACATCGTCATAAAATGCCACATCGCCTGCGGCGGAACCCAGCGTCAGGATGATGAGCACTTCAAACAGCGACATCTGGCGGACACCACGCCGGCCAGTGATTTTCAGGAACAGGAAAACCAGTATAAAGGTATAGAGCGAACGCAGCGCCACTTCGCCGAGGAAGTCCAGCGGGACTTTATCCAGCGCCATGCGGTGTAGATCGAACGATTTCATTTTTATACCTGCAAAGATGCCATTGCCGTTAATCATAGACCAGCGCATTTAATTTATTATCGTTATCAATCGCGATAGCTACATTCATCCAAACCCCGTATCATTGCGCGCTTTCCGTACGATAAAAATGAGACCGTCATGACGCAAACCTATATCCCCGGCAAAGATGCCGCACTGGAAGATTCCATCGCTCGCTTCCAGCAAAAACTGCTCGACCTGGGCTTTGACATCGAAGAGGCCTCCTGGCTGAACCCGGTGCCGAACGTCTGGTCGGTACATATCCGCGACAAAGCGTGCTCGCTGTGCTTTACCAACGGTAAAGGCGCAACCAAAAAAGCCGCGCTGGCGTCTGCGTTAGGGGAATATTTCGAGCGCCTGTCAACCAACTACTTCTTCGCCGATTTCTGGCTGGGTGAGAAAATCGCTAACGGTCCATTCGTGCATTATCCGAACGAAAAATGGTTCCCGATCCCGGAAGATGACGAACTGCCGGAAGGCCTGCTCGATACGCGTCTGCGAGCGTTCTACGATCCTGACGATCAGTTGACCGGCAGCCTGATGGTCGATCTGCAATCGGGCAATACCGATCGCGGTGTATGTGGCCTGCCGTTTACGCGCCAGTCTGACGGTGAAACCATTTATATCCCGATGAACATCGTCGGCAACCTGTACGTTTCTAACGGTATGTCTGCGGGCAACACCGCTAACGAAGCCCGCGTACAGGGGTTGTCCGAAGTGTTCGAACGCCATATCAAAAACCGTATTATTGCTGAAAGCATCAGTCTGCCAGAGATCCCGAAAGAAGTGATGGCGCGCTATCCCGGCGTCGTGGCGTCTATTGAGAAACTGGAAGCGGAAGGTTTCCCTATCTTCGCCTATGACGGCTCTTTAGGCGGTAAATATCCGGTTATCTGCGTTGTGCTGTTCAACCCGGCAAACGGCACCTGCTTTGCCTCCTTCGGCGCGCACCCGGACTTTGGCGTCGCGCTGGAACGTACCGTTACGGAACTGCTTCAGGGCCGTGGTCTGAAAGATCTGGACGTGTTCACGCCGCCAACCTTTGATGATGAAGAAGTCGCAGAGCATGCCAACCTGGAAACCCACTTCATCGATTCCAGCGGTTTGATCTCCTGGGATCTCTTTAAGCAGGATGCCGACTATCCGTTTGTGGACTGGAATTTCTCCGGCACTACTGAAGAAGAGTTCGCGACCCTGATGGCGATTTTCCACGCGGAAGATAAAGAAGTGTACATCGCGGATTACGAGCATTTAGGCGTGTACGCCTGCCGTATCCTGGTGCCGGGAATGTCTGATATCTATCCGGCGGAAGATTTGTGGCTGGCGAACAATAATATGGGTAGCCATCTGCGCGAGACGATTCTGACCCTGCCAAACAGTGAATGGGAAAAAGAAGAGTACCTGAATCTGATCGAACAGCTTGATGAAGAAGGTCTGGACGATTTCACCCGCGTGCGTGAACTGCTGGGCCTGGCAACAGGCAAAGACAACGGTTGGTATACGCTGCGCGTTGGTGAGTTGAAAGCGATGCTCGCGCTGGCCGGTGGCGATCTGGAACAGGCGCTGATCTGGACCGAATGGACAATGGAATTCAACGCGTCAATCTTTAGTGCCGAGCGTGCGAATTATTACCGTTGCCTGCAAACCTTATTACTGCTGTCTCAGGAAGAAGAACGCCAGCCGCTGCAATACCTGAACGCGTTTATACGTATGTACGGTGCTGAAGCCGTAGAAGCTGCCAGCGCCGCGCTGAGCGGCGAAGCGCCGTTCTACGGTTTGCAGGCCGTTGACAACGACCTGGCGGCCTTCCCGGCGCACCAGTCGCTGTTGGCAGCCTATGAAAAATTGCAGTGTGCAAAAGCTGCGTTTTGGTCAAAGCAGGGCTAAAAAGACCGGAGAATAAGTAGGTTTAAAGATTAGTCTACGCTATATTATGGGGCCGTTTAACGGCCCTTTTTTTATTTCTAAAATGCCGTAAATTAATTTGTGATAATTACGTTACGTACAAGTAAACACTATTATTGGTAGCTTACCAATAATGTTAATTTAAATGATCATTACTCCATTTTAATTAACTGGCAAAACGGGAGGGTGACGAAAAAAATCAACTGATATTGCAAACTTTAAAATTTATTTTTACTTTGATAATCAAAAAGTTATGCCGCTTTCGATGAAAAACCATTCGATTTGCGGGCCTATAAGCCAGGCGAGATATGATCTACATCAAATTCTCATCTATAATGCTTTGTTAGTATCTCGTCGCCGACTTAATAAAGAGAGAGTTAGTGTGAAAGCTGACAACCCTTTTGATCTACTTGTTCCTGCCGCTATGGCCAAAGTTGCCGAAGAAGCAGGTGTCTATAAAGCAACGAAGCATCCGCTGAAAACCTTTTATCTGGCGATTACTGCGGGCGTGTTCATCTCGATTGCTTTTGTTTTCTACATTACTGCCACCACAGGAACCGCGGGCATGCCTTTTGGCGTCGCGAAACTGATTGGGGGTATCTGCTTCTCACTGGGCTTGATTCTCTGCGTCATTTGCGGGGCCGACCTCTTCACTTCCACGGTACTGATCGTTGTGGCGAAAGCCAGCGGTCGCATCACATGGGGTCAACTGGCGAAAAACTGGTTGAACGTCTATGTTGGTAACCTGGTAGGATGTCTGCTCTTTGTTCTGCTGATGTGGCTTTCCGGCGAGTACATGACCGCTAACGGTGGCTGGGGCATGAATGTCCTGCAAACCGCTGACCACAAAATGCACCACACATTTATCGAAGCCGTTGCACTCGGCATCCTGGCTAACCTGATGGTTTGTCTGGCTGTCTGGATGAGCTACTCTGGCCGCAGCCTGATGGACAAAGCCATGATTATGGTTCTTCCGGTTGCCATGTTCGTCGCCAGCGGCTTTGAGCACAGTATTGCAAACATGTTTATGATCCCAATGGGGATTGTGATTCGCAACTTTGCAAGCCCGGAGTTCTGGACCGCAGTTGGTTCAACCCCGGATAGTTTTTCTCACCTGACTATCATGAACTTCATCACTGATAACCTCATTCCGGTGACTATCGGGAATATCATTGGCGGAGGCCTGTTAGTTGGGCTGACATACTGGGTCATTTACCTGCGTGAAGGCGACCATCACTAAAGTGAGCGTTGTGTCAGGCAGTAAATAAAAAATCCACATAAGAAGGTAGGTGTTACATGTCCGAGCTTAATGAAAAGTTAGCCACAGCCTGGGAAGGTTTTACTAAAGGTGACTGGCAGAATGAAGTCAACTTACGTGACTTCATCCAGAAAAACTACACTCCATACGAGGGTGACGAGTCCTTCCTGGCAGGTGCTACTAAAGCAACTACCGAGCTGTGGGACAAAGTAATGGAAGGTGTTAAACAGGAAAACCGCACTCACGCGCCTGTTGACTTCGACACCGCTGTTGCTTCTACCATCACCTCCCACGACGCGGGCTACATCAACAAGTCGCTGGAAAAAATCGTTGGTCTGCAGACTGAAGCTCCGCTGAAACGCGCGCTGATTCCGTTTGGCGGCATCAAAATGATCGAGAACTCCTGCAAAGCGTACAACCGCGAAATGGATCCTCAGATCAAAAAAATCTTCACCGAATACCGTAAAACCCACAACCAGGGCGTTTTTGATGTTTACACCAAAGACATCCTGAACTGCCGTAAATCTGGCGTTCTGACCGGTCTGCCAGATGCATACGGTCGTGGTCGTATCATCGGTGACTACCGTCGTATCGCGGTATACGGTATCGACTTCCTGATGAAAGACAAATACGCACAGTTCCTGTCACTGCAATCTGACATGGAAAACGGCGTAAACCTGGAAGCGACCATCCGTCTGCGTGAAGAAATTGCTGAACAGCACCGCGCACTGGGTCAGATCAAAGAAATGGCTGCTAAATATGGCTGCGATATCTCTGGTCCTGCTACCAACGCTCAGGAAGCTATTCAGTGGACTTACTTCGGCTACCTGGCCGCGGTTAAATCCCAGAACGGCGCTGCAATGTCCTTCGGTCGTACCTCCAGCTTCCTGGATATCTACATCGAACGTGACCTGAAAGCAGGCAAAATCACTGAACAAGAAGCTCAGGAAATGATTGACCACCTGGTCATGAAACTGCGTATGGTTCGCTTCCTGCGTACTCCTGAATATGATGAACTGTTCTCCGGTGACCCGATTTGGGCAACTGAATCCGTCGGTGGTATGGGCGTTGATGGCCGTACCCTGGTGACCAAAAACAGCTTCCGTTTCCTGAACACCCTGTACACCATGGGCCCGTCTCCGGAACCGAACATCACTATCCTGTGGTCTGAAAAACTGCCGCTGGCGTTCAAAAAATACGCTGCGAAAGTGTCCATCGATACCTCTTCTCTGCAGTATGAGAACGATGACCTGATGCGTCCAGACTTCAACAACGATGACTATGCTATCGCTTGCTGCGTAAGCCCGATGATCGTTGGTAAACAAATGCAGTTCTTCGGTGCGCGTGCTAACCTGGCGAAAACCATGCTGTACGCAATCAACGGCGGCGTTGATGAAAAACTGAAAATGCAGGTTGGTCCGAAATCTGAACCAATCAAAGGCGATGTGCTGAACTACGACGAAGTTATCGACCGTATGGATCACTTCATGGATTGGCTGGCTAAACAGTACGTCACCGCACTGAACGTCATCCACTACATGCATGACAAATACAGCTACGAAGCTTCTCTGATGGCGCTGCACGACCGTGACGTTATCCGTACCATGGCTTGCGGTATCGCAGGTCTGTCCGTAGCGGCTGACTCCCTGTCTGCAATCAAATATGCGAAAGTTAAACCGATTCGTGACGAAGACGGTCTGGCTATCGACTTCGAAATCGAAGGCGAATACCCGCAGTTTGGTAACAACGACTCTCGCGTCGATGACATGGCTGTTGACCTGGTAGAACGTTTCATGAAAAAAATTCAGAAACTGACTACTTACCGCAACGCTATCCCGACTCAGTCCGTTCTGACCATCACTTCCAACGTTGTGTATGGTAAGAAAACCGGTAACACCCCAGACGGTCGTCGCGCAGGCGCTCCGTTCGGACCAGGTGCTAACCCGATGCACGGCCGTGACCAGAAAGGTGCTGTTGCCTCTCTGACCTCCGTTGCAAAACTGCCGTTTGCTTACGCTAAAGATGGTATCTCTTACACCTTCTCTATCGTTCCGAACGCACTGGGTAAAGACGACGACGTTCGTAAAACCAACCTCGCAGGCCTGATGGATGGTTACTTCCACCATGAAGCGTCTATCGAAGGCGGTCAGCACCTGAACGTTAACGTTATGAACCGCGAAATGCTGCTCGACGCGATGGAACACCCGGAAAAATATCCGCAGCTGACCATCCGCGTATCTGGCTACGCAGTACGTTTTAACTCCCTGACTAAAGAACAGCAGCAGGACGTTATTACTCGTACCTTCACTCAGTCCATGTAATGGATTTGACTGAAATCGCGATTTAAAAAGCGTACAATAAAGGCTCCACGCAAGTGGGGCCTTTCTTATAAGTGCCCCACTCTCTCCGAGCCTATTTTGCGGGTTAATCTCTATAATGAAATTAACGTGCAAAATAAACTCAAGACGGCCTGAAGTCATGATCGTCACCCCTGCCGGACGCGGGGAAAAACTGGAGATAACACTGCAATGTCTGTAACTGGTCGCATTCACTCCTTTGAATCCTGTGGCACCGTTGATGGCCCAGGTATCCGTTTTATCACCTTCTTCCAGGGCTGCCTGATGCGCTGCCTCTATTGCCATAACCGCGACACGTGGGATACGCACGGCGGCAAAGAAGTCACCGTTGAAGAACTTATGAAAGAGGTGGTGACCTATCGCCACTTTATGAACGCGTCCGGCGGCGGTGTGACCGCATCCGGCGGCGAAGCCATTCTTCAGGCAGAGTTCGTGCGTGACTGGTTCCGTGCCTGTAAGAAAGAAGGCATCCACACCTGTCTGGATACCAATGGTTTTGTGCGTCGCTACGATCCGGTCATCGATGAACTGCTGGAAGTTACCGATCTGGTGATGCTCGATCTCAAACAGATGAACGATGAAATTCACCAGAATCTGGTTGGCGTCTCTAACCATCGCACGCTGGAATTTGCGCAGTATCTGTCGAAAAAAGAGATCAACGTCTGGATCCGTTACGTGGTGGTTCCAGGCTGGTCAGACGATGACGATTCCGCGCACCGTCTGGGCGAATTTACCCGAGATATGGGCAACGTCGAAAAAATCGAACTGCTGCCGTATCACGAACTGGGTAAACATAAATGGGTTGCGATGGGCGAAGAATACAAACTGGATGGCGTCCATCCGCCGAAAAAAGAGACCATGGAACGCGTAAAAGGCATTCTGGAACAGTATGGTCATAAGGTGATGTACTAAAACCTTCAGCGTGGCAGATGCTATGCGGAATAATAATCCGCGAGATCTGCCATGCTTTCCCTACGACATAAAATATTCTGACAGCTTATTCGTCACGCTTTCAATTGAGAAAATGCGTTTCTGATGCGCTTTTCGGCACTGAACATAACGTTCGTCCTGCTCTTCCAGTGCACTGAGTATGCGATCTGCAACCATCATCGCGCCCGCAATTTCCGCAAAACCAGACTCCCCATCCCCCTGAAGCGCCACAGCAGCCTGTAAGTTCCAGTCTGAGAGGCGGTTCAATTGTGCAAACGATCCGCGCGTCAGCGACAATATT
The DNA here is from genome assembly GCF_055796175.1 of Pseudocitrobacter sp. 2023LY-00077. NCBI lineage: Bacteria > Pseudomonadati > Pseudomonadota > Gammaproteobacteria > Enterobacterales > Enterobacteriaceae > Pseudocitrobacter > Pseudocitrobacter sp. 2023LY-00077. Next base: position 72,395 of record NZ_JBSPEI010000009.1, read on the forward strand.
TTAATCCCCTGCTCTTTTGCCAGAGACAGCGCCTGCATCATATCGGTAGACGTTTGTTCGGTATGAATGACGATAATGCCCGTTTTCTGGTTATCGGCTAAAGGGGAGATGGCTGTTGGATAAGATCTGTCGATAAAACTCGCAATTTTTCCCATTTGCACCAAATGCATCTGAAGGAAAAGCGCCACCGGCACGGCGGTACCCACCGCATAAATGGCAATGTTCCCCAGCTGATTCAGCCATGATGCAACGGCTTGCAGCTCAAGACTGTCGATAATTGCATTGCTGTCACGAATACTGGCCAATACCGCAGACGTCTCATCATCGCCCCGTTCATCCGAACGGGCAGCGCCCTGCTCCAGCGCTAGTGCGGTTCTGAAGTCAGAGAATCCTTTGAATCCAAACGCTCGACAAAATCGGGTAATGCTCCCCTCGCTGGTATCTATGGAATCAGCCAGTTCGGTAATCGTGTGCCGCATCACAAAATCGGGATTTTCAGTAATAAAACGCCCGACCTTTTCGAGGATCGGACTTAGCCCGGATGCTTCATTTCGTATGTTTATCAACAAATTATTGTCTATCTGGCTCATTTTTCGCCTTTTTACACAAAATGCAAATGTTGTCACATATTTCGACCGGGATTGTGATAATAATTTTTATCGAATTAATGATGGTTAAAAATAATTATTTTCACAAACAGAAGGACATCTTATGAAAGGTCTTATCGTCTGTCGTACCGGCATGGGCAGCTCACTCATGCTCAAAATTAAAGCACAAAAAATCATCGATAAACACGGATGGGACATCGATCTCGAACACGATGTGCTTTCCGGGCTGGCAACCTGGCGAGGCATTGATTTTGTCATCACCATGCGCGATCTCACCGATGAAGTAGAAGCGGCCGGGTTCAGGGCTATCGGTATTACCGATTTGATGAACAGCGAAGAAATGGAATCTGCGCTCACCAGCGTCGTTCAGAACAACTAATCTCTCTCGGGGGAAATATGGATCTCCTAAAGTTCATTGTATTCGACATTCTGGGTGTAACCCCACTTTTAGTTGGTTTTATTGCATTAATCGGACTGCTTATCCAGCGTAAACCCATCGAAAAGGTCCTTTCTGGTACGTTTAAAACTATCGTGGGATTTCTGGTATTTGCTGGCGGTGCCGGGCTTGCGGTTACCTCGCTGGGAAACTTTCAGACGTTATTTAGCGATGGATTCGGCCTGAAAGGTGTTATGCCATTAGCGGAGGCATTAACTGGGCTTGCCCAAACCAAGTTCGCCATGTGCGTCTCGCTCATCATGGTCATTGGTTTTGGCTGGAACCTTTTATTCGCCCGCATAACTCCCTTTAAATACATATTCCTTACCGGGCAACATAACCTTTATCTCTCCGCCCTGCTCACCGTCACGCTTAAAGCGTTGGGCTACAGCGACATGACTACCATCATTGTTGGTTCCGTGCTTCTGGGACTCGCGGCCTGTCTCTATCCCGCCATCGCGCAGCCCTGGATGCGGAAGATCACCGGCAACGATGAAATTGCCATGGGCCATTACGTCACCCTGGCTTACGCTATCTCAGGCTGGATAGGTTCAAAAGTCGGCGATCCGAAACAATCGACAGAAAAACTAAATCTACCGGGCTGGCTGGGGATATTTAAAGACTATATTGTCTCCGTATCCATATCTGTCAGCATCTTCTACTACATCGCAGCGCTTGCTGCCGGTAAAGTTGCCGTCACCGCCGCGGCAGGTGGCATGCACTGGCTGGTTTATCCGCTGTACCAGTCGTTAACCTTTACCGCATCGCTATACATCATTATCACCGGTGTTCGCTTGCTGCTGTCCGAAATCGTCCCTGCATTCCTGGGCATTTCAGAGAAATTTATTCCCAATGCCAAGCCCGCGCTGGACTGCCCTGTAGTGTTTCCCTACGCCCCTACAGCAACCGTGCTGGGTTTCATCTCATCGTTTATCGGTGGATTAGTGGTTATGGGGTTCCTCGCCATCTTCGGCCAGACGGTCATTATCCCTGTCGCTATCCCCTATTTCTTTATTGGCGCGACCGCAGCGGTATTTGGTAACGCCTCTGGTGGCTGGAAAGGCGCAATTGTCGGCAGCTTTGTGACCGGAATATTGATAGGCGTTGGGCCAGCATTGATCTACCCGATCATGGAATCCGTAGGTTTATCAGGCACCAGCTTCCCGGAAACCGACTTTGTTGCCCTGGGTTTGGTGGTGTACTACATCGGCAAAATGCTGCCATAGGAAGGAAAAAATGAATATAGAGCAACTTCAGTCCCACGCACTCGCCGCACGTCGCGATATTGTCAGCATGATTTACGAATCCGGAATCGGACACCCAGGAGGAGCGCTATCGATTATCGATATCCTGACCTGGATTTATAACGAAGAGGTTGATTTAACCGCATCTCCCCGTGCTCGAGTGGTCATGAGTAAAGGCCATGCCGTGGCTGCACAATACGCCATGCTGCATCAGAAAGGAGTCATAGCACGCAGCGAATTTAAGACATTCAGACAAATTAATTCGCGCTTACAGGGCCACCCCAGCATCAAGGCGATGCCTGAGGTTGACGCTACCACGGGGCTGCTCGGACAGGGTTTGTCTATTGCCTTCGGTATGGCTGCCGCGAAGCGACAGCGGGGCGAAACCGAACGTGTGTTCGCCATTATCGGCGATGGCGAAATGCATGAAGGGCAAATCTGGGAGACCTTGCAGCAGGCTGGCCATGCGAAAATAGACAATCTGGTCGCCATCATCGATTACAACGGATTCTCCTCGCATGACCCGGTAAATCAGGTTGTCAATCTTGAACCACTGGCAGATAAAGTGCGCCATTTTGGCTGGCATGTTCTTGAACTTCAGAATGGCAACGATATGCATCAGGTTGCCAATACGCTGCGCTTATCTCGCTATCTGAAAGGTAAACCGGTCGCCATCATCGCAAATACCACCAAAGGCTGTGGTGTGAGCTATATGGAAAACAACGGCGACTGGCATTCCAAAACGCCGTCAACGGAGCAATATCATCAGGCAATGGAGGAATTGCAATAATGAAAGCCCCACGCGATGAAATTGGCAAAGCACTTATTGCCTTGAAAAATAAAGGTTATCCGATTGTCGCTATTGATAGCGATCTCGCGAGCTCAACGAGAACCGATCAATTCCAGGCCGCCTATCCGGCATCCTTTTTTGAAATGGGGATCGCCGAAGGTTCCGCGATGAGTTTTGCCATTGGGCAGGCAGTCGAAGGCAATATTCCCTTCTACGTGAACTTTGCCATGTTCGTTACCGGAACAGCCTGGACTCAGCTACGCCAGGCCTGCTACGCCAAAGCCAATATCAAACTGGTTGGCAGCCATCCGGGCATGGACGATGGCCCTGATGGCGCCTCACACCACGCTCTCGAAGATCTGGCTCTGACTCGCGTTCTGCCTGGGTTGACGATCCTTACCCCTGCCGACGCCGACGAAATAGAAGACGCTTTCGAACAGGCGGTAAAAATCCACGGGCCTGTTTACATCCGCGTGGCGCGTGAGCCTATGCCAATACGCGATAAATCCGTTATTCCGCGCGTTACCGATATCGCGGCTATTGCAGAGAATGGCAACGACTTTGCCATTCTCTTTGAAGGCACCGTAATGGAACAAGCAATGGAGGGTTACGAAAAGCTCGTGGCCGCTGGTAAGCAAGGCAAGCTCATCCATGTTGCCAAACTTAAGCCGTTTAATCACGACGCTTTTTACGCCTTGATTGAGGGCTGCCCTTCGCTCGTCACCATCGAGAATCATACGGTCAACGGAGGTCTGGGCGGACAAATTGCGGAAGCCATGACGCAAAGAGGCATTCCAGCAAAACTGTGCCGTTTGGGTACCCAGGATACGTTCACGGAGTCAGGAAATAGCCGCGAGCTAAAAACGAAGTATGGGATCTCTGGCGCTGCTATTTATCACGCACTGAGTTAGTCACATCACGGGCTGCTCAACGCCAGGAGCAGCCCGCTCTTACGAGGTTATTATGGATAATCCTTTATTCAGCGCTTATCAGTATATAAACCATAGTATTGACTGGAAACACGCCATCGAAATGGCTTGTCTCCCGCTAGAACAACAAGGGAAAGTAACCACCGGTTATGCTGGCGCTATCATTCAGGCTACAGAGGAAAACGGCCCGTGGTATATTCTGAGCCCTGAATTCGCCCTTCCCCACGCCCGCCCCGAAGAAGGCGTCCTCAGCCAGCAAAGTTGCTTATCCCTGCTATGTTGCAGCGAACGAATTGCATTTCCTGAACATCCAGATGTTCGGTTTATCGTTGTCCTCGCTGCCGCGAACAGTCAGCAGCATATCCTCATGATCCAGGGGTTAGTGAGCTGGCTGGATGAACACGATCGTTTACATCAGTTGAGTCACATTCGTCACCAGGATGAACTCTCGGAACTGGTTGCATCGGTGTCGAGGCTTGTTACTGGTTTGACAGCTTAATCCTGACGGTGCCCGGCGTGGGAAGCATCATCGATAATGTATGAACCGCTGACCATGCCGCCTGCTTTACTCACCTTCCTGCCAGACTTCATCAATCGCATTCAAAACCTGCTCCAGTTGATTAGGTTGTATCTGCCCTGGCTTCCACAGCGCGACGACCGGATGCGTTAACCCCTTATCGCCCGCTTCGGTCTCCTGGCGTTCGATGTTCTCCCACTCTTCCACCCCGAAATGACGCGGTAAAAAAGCCCAGCCGTCTCCGGCGGACAACCGTTTTTGCAGCAACGTGATTTCATTAACGCGAATGATACGGTCGGCAATTTGAATACGTTGTGCCAGCGCCTGCTGCAACGTACAGAACGGCACCAGCTGCGGGCTGGCGGCGAGGTGTAACATCGATACCGGCGAGACAGGGAAAAAGCCTTTTCGCGCCCAGACAGAAAGCGAAATTGCCCCCACCGCTCGCCACTTAAGATGATCGTTAACCGATCGATTGAGCGCCTGGTAAATACCAATATCCGCCTTTCCTTCATCCAGCCAACGCTCCGCCTGTTCACGTTCACACATCAGCAAATCGAGCGAAATATGTTGCTGTGCGAGAGTGCTTGCCAGGCTGAGTAAAAAATCACGCGGCGTGAAGGGGTCATAGCACAGCGTCAGTTGTGTCTTGAGCTGATCGGGCAGCTGCTTAGCAACCTGCGAAAAAGCCTGCGCTTCATGCAAGAACAATCGTGCCTGGCGATACAGACGTTTGCCGGAATCGGTCAGTTCAAGCGGACGCTTCGTGCGATCAAACAGGACATAACCTAAGTCTATTTCAAGATAATCAATAAGCTGACTTACCGTCGTTCTGTCTTTCTTCAGCTTTTTCGCCGCCTGCGTCAGGGTTCCGCACTCACAAACGCAGGCAAACGCTTCAATTTGCGCCAGAGAAAAATTAATCGGCTCCATAGGTTCCTTATCCATTTACGGGGGATTTTCCCCCGCTAAGTGATTTATTGCGCTGAGCATATTAACCCTAACATAGACGGGTGAACTTAACTGAGGAAGAAAAATGAAGAATCAAAAAATCTCCGCCGTCGCTTTAGGTCTGGTACTCACTGCAGGGGTAAGCGTCAGCGCCGATGCCTGTACCCGCGCATTTATGAACATGTTTCCGGGCTATATGGTCACCGCTCGCAACCTGGATTTCTTTGGCCCTGTCGATCCGTCACTGGTGATCACCCCAAAAGGCATCGCCCATAATGGCGGGGACAGCGCCAAAGCGGCGCACTGGACCACACGTTACGGCAGCGTCGTGGTCTATGCGGATGGTGTCTTTCCGATGGATGGCATGAATGAGGCCGGGCTGGCGGGACATACCCTGTTTTATATGAATGGCTCGCAGGTACAGCAGGATAATCAGGATAAGCCAGTGCTCGAAAGCCGAGCGTGGCTAAGCTATATCCTTGATAACTATGCAACAGTGAACGACGCCGTCGAGGGTATTCGCCATAACGTGCGTCTCGCGGCGGCTAAACTGCCGGTGGATTACGCCACGGACACAAAACATATTGCGATCGAAGATAAGAGTGGCGACTCTGCCATCATTGAAATTGATAACGGCAAAGTGAATATCTACCACGATAAAAATTACCGTGTGATGACCAACCCGCCTTCTTACGACAAACAGTTAGCGAATCTCGCGCGTTTCAGCCACGCGAAACGCGACGCTATTCCAACCGGGCTGGATGCCGACCAGCGTCTGGTGCGCGCCAGCTGGAACTTACAGAATCTTCCAAAACCGGAGAACAAGAACCAGGCCCAGGGATTTGTCCTGTCGGTCATCAATAACGTGGCCTACCCGATCGGTATTCCGGCGGAAAGTGACGAGCAAAAAGTCACCGATATGTACGCGAAATACAGTAAGAAACCGGAAAACAACAAAGGTATTGGCACCTACTGGACGACGATATCTGACCTCTCGCATCAGGAGTATCACTTTAAATCGACCTTTGCCGCCTCGCAGGTGTGGGTGGATTTAAAACAGATCAACTTCAGCGCCGGTCAGCCGGTGAAAAACATCAGCGGCCTTAATGACTATGCGCAGAAAGGCTGGGAAGGGAATATTCTGGCGCAGGCGAAATAATCGTAAAGCCCGATAAGATTTGAATTATCGGGCTTTCACTTTGAGTGCGGATCAGGCATGCGCCACCGGCGTCGGGTGATGCCCGGCTTTACGCAGCAGCATCAGCAGATACACAAACGATACGCAGGCGATCATCACAAACAGCAGGTTATCGGAATAATTCTGCATCAGCATTGCCGTCAGCGTCGGGCCGAGCAGGCTACCGATGGTGTAGCTCAGCAGCAGTGCCTGGTTCATCGACACCAGTTGATGATGTTCCACCTTTTCGCAGGCCCAGGCCATTGCCACCGGATATAACGTGAACCCGGAAGCGCCAAGAACAAATAGTGCAGGTGCCATTGCCGCATTGCTCAGCATCGCCAGGCATCCAAGGATCACAACGAAGACCTGAACACGCAGGACTAACAGACGTCCATAGCGATCCGCCAGGCGGCCAACCGGCCACTGACCCACGATACCTGCACTGACCATCACCGCCATCCAGAAACCGATGCCGGAATCGCTCACGCCCTGGTGGTTCAGATAGAGCGGCATCAGGCCATAAAGCGATCCCAGTACAATCCCGGAGATAATGCAGCCGTTTACGCCAAGGCGCGCCTGGCGAAGCGTGAACATCGACCACACGCGGGTTGATACATGCGTTTCATCCTGCTGATTGTTGATACGCGCGAACAGCATCGGCAAAATGGCGGCCAGTACCAGGCCCGTCATCACCGGTAAGACTGTCACCAGGTCAGTCGGCAGTTTACTGACCATTAGCTGGCCAAGCACCGTACCCACGTAATAGACCATCATGTACGCCGCCAGCAAACGCCCGCGATTACGTGAGGTGCCACTGCACATCAGCGCGCTTTCCACGACGACCCAAATCATGGCGCAACCCACGCCCGCGACAAAGCGCCAGAACATCCAGCTCCAGAACCCGACCATCATCCCTAATCCTACGCAGCCCACGGCAAAAATCGCGGAGGCAATGTAGTAGCTACGGTTAAATCCCATACGCTTAATTAAGCGCCCGGTCAGCAACGTCCCCACCAGGTTACCGGTGAAATAGGAGGAACCGACCATCCCGACCTGCCAGGTCGGCAAGTTTTCGTGGGCGAGCCAAAGCGGGACGAGCGTATTTAATACCGCGATCGCCAGAGTCAACAAAAGTAAGCCACAGAGCAACAGCTGCACCGGGCGAGTATAGGTGTTCATGGGTAAAAACCGTGAGGATGATCAGATTTCGAGCGCATCATGCCACGGCCATTATTAAAGTCAATCGCCCGTCTGACGGGGGCTGCGGGGAATATGGGGCGACGATTGATGTTTCTTATCCAGCGAAGCGGAAATAAATTCACGCCATCAATCATTTCATTGTTTTTATTCGTTTATTACCGGAACATGTCGGAACGATTGGTCGAAAAATTTCATGATAAAAAAGCATTAAAAAGCCAGGACGCAATGCCCTGGCTTTTTTTATACCCACAATAACTTAGCTGGCAATCGCCATGCCGACGGTCATATGCAGGCCGTAGAAAACGCCACGGCCAATCAGCTCACCCGCAATGACCAGCACCACGGCAATGCTCAGCAGCGGCAGCGCCGGTTGATAGCCTCTCAGCTGCGGCGCAACCCAGCACACCAGCGCCAGGGCAATCAGCACCACGCGCCAGGCCATCAACGAACCGTAATCCGGCACCAGTGCTGACGCCTGCTGAATAGAGCTGTGAATCGTCGCCAGTTCAGCGCCCTGCATCAGGGCAACCACCACGCTCACCACCAGCGCAACGATGCTAACGGCAGGCAGCAGACGCATCGCCCAACCGGTGACATCGGCCGCACGCAGCAGCAGGTAGCCCAGCAGCGGGCCACCAATAAACAGTGTCAGGAAGAAGCTCATCGGCGTCCAGACGCTGTACCAGGTCGGCACGGTATCAATGCTGTTGTACACACGCGCCATCATCCAGACGAATACCACGCCCAGCACTGCGGTGACAATCAGCCACAGCCCACGCAGCGCTGGCGACAGTTTTTTCATCATCGCCAGCAGCCAGCCAAGGCCACCGACCGCAAAGAAGATTGCGCCGCTGGCAATTTCATTACTCAGCGCCGACGAACCCACGCGGTTGAGCGAGTTGAATGCGCGCATTGGGGAACCCAGATGCAGCGTCGATGCGATAAATGCAATGCCCATCAGCACCCACAGCGCAAACATCCCGGTCACCACGCGCTGCTGCGCGTTAGGACGTAAATCGCCCTTCAACAGCGCCAGTGCCAGCACGATAAACGCACCTACCACACATTGACCAAAGACCGTGAAGATCATCAGCGGCCATTCATGCCATCCACTACCCATCTCACACCTCCTTCGGATTGGCTAAGTAGCCAGTGGTATCGCCGGTTGGGCGACTGTTGGCATTCGGCTTAATGACGATGCTCGGTTTGGTGAAGTGCGCAGACGGCAGCGGCGCAACGGCGGCAAGATTACCGTGTTTTTTGCGCAGCTCGTCAATCGGGCCGAAATCGAGCGCGCGCAGCGGGCAGGATTCCACACAGATTGGCTTTTTACCGTCTGCCACGCGGTCGTGGCAGCCATCGCATTTCGTCATGTGCCCTTTCGCTGCGTTGTACTGCGGCGCGCCGTATGGGCAGGCCATATGGCAGTAGCGGCAGCCGATGCAAACATCTTCATCGACGACCACAAAACCATCTTCGCGTTTGTGCATCGCGCCGCTCGGGCAAACCTTGGTACAGGCTGGATCTTAACAGTGGTTGCACGAAATAGAGAGATAGTAAGCAAAGACGTTCTGATGCCAGACGCCGTTGTCTTCCTGCCAGTCGCCACCTGCGTATTCGTAAATACGGCGGAAGCTGACGTCCGGGCCTAAATCTTTGTAGTCTTTACACGCCAGCTCGCAGGTTTTGCAGCCGGTGCAACGACTCGAATCAATATAAAAACCATATTGGGTTGTCATCGATTACTCCTTACACCCTTTCAACCTGAACGAGATTTGTGTGTGACGGGTTGCCCTTCGCCAGCGGCGATGGACGCTGCGTCGTCAGAACGTTGATACAGCCCGCCTGATCCACACCTTTAGCATCCGGGTCATACCATGCCCCTTCGCCCAGTGCGACAACGCCCGGCATCATACGCGGCGTGACTTTCGCCTCGATGTGTACTTCGCCACGGTCGTTAAAGATGCGCACACGATCGCCGTTGGCGATACCGCGTTTCTTCGCATCCAGCGGGTTGATCCACATTTCCTGACGGCAGGCCGCTTTCAGCACTTCAACGTTGCCATAGGTAGAGTGAACGCGGGATTTATAGTGGAAACCAGTCAGCTGAAGCGGGAATTTCTCGGTCAGCGGATCGTTATAGTTTTCAAATCCCGGGGTGTAGATAGGCAGCGGATCGATAACATCGCCTTCTGCCAGTTCCCAGGTTGCGGCGATTTTCGCCAGTTCCTGAGAGTAAATTTCGATTTTGCCCGATGGCGTGGTCAGTGGGTTGGCCTGAGGATCTTCACGGAAAGCCTTATACGCAACGTGATGTCCTTCAGGATCGCGCTGTTTGAAAATCCCCTGCTTGCGGAAGGTGTCGAAGTCCGGCAGCTCAGGAATTGCTTCGCGCGACTGTTCATACAGATGGCGCATCCACTCTTCCTGGCTACGGCCTTCGGTAAACTGCTGCTCCACGCCCATCCGTTTGGCAAGCTCTGTGGTCATGTCGTAGATAGTTTTGCACTCGAAGCGCGGTTTAATCGCCTGGTCAGCAAAGATGACGTACGACATGTTGCCGCAGGACGCATCCAGCGCGAAGTCCATCTGTTCAGACGCGGTGCAGTCCGGCAGGATGATATCGGCGTATTTCGCGGACGAGGTCATATGGCAGTCGATCACCACAATCAGCTCGCACTTCTTGTCATCCTGGAGGATCTCGTGGGTGCGGTTGATTTCCGAGTGCTGGTTGATAATGCAGTTGCCCGCATAGTTCCAGATCATTTTGATCGGCACGTCGAGTTTATCTTTCCCGCGCACACCGTCGCGTAGCGCCGTCATTTCCGGGCCACGTTCAATTGCATCGGTCCACATAAACATGGAGATGCTGGTCTGAATCGGGTTTTCCAGGGTCGGCATACGGACGAAAGGTAAAGAGTAAGACCCTTCACGGGCACCAGTATTGCCGCCATGAATACCGACGTTACCGGTCAGAATAGAGAGCATGGAGATCGCACGGGTGGCGATTTCACCGTTAGCATGACGCTGCGGGCCCCAGCCCTGAGAGATAAACGCCGGTTTAGCGGTCGCAATTTCACGTGCCAGCTTCACAATGCGCTCTACCGGAATACCGGTGATAGAGGATGCCCACTCCGGCGTTTTCGCCACGCCGTCGTTGCCCTGACCGAGGATATAGGCTTTATAGTGCCCATTGGCTGGCGCGCCCGCTGGCAGCGTTTTCTCGTCGTAACCGACGCAGTATTTATCGAGGAACGGCTGATCGACCAGATTTTCGCTGATCATCACCCACGCCAGTGCAGAAACCAACGCCCCGTCGGTACCTGGACGAATAGGGATCCATTCATCTTCACGCCCGGCGCCGGTATCGGTATAGCGCGGATCGACGATGATCATGCGCGCATTCGATTTCTGACGCGCCTGTTCAAGGTAGTACGTCACCCCACCGCCGCTCATACGCGTTTCGCCAGGGTTATTACCAAACAACACGACAAGTTGGCTGTTTTCAATATCAGACGGGCTGTTGCCGTCGGCCCAACCGCCGTAGGTGTAGTTCAGACCTTCCGCAATCTGCGCAGACGAGTAGTCACCGTAATGGTTCAGATAACCGCCACAGCAGTTCATCAGGCGGGCCACCAGGGTATTTCCCGGCGGCCAGGAGCGCGTCATGGTGCCGCCCAGCGTACCGGTACCGTAGTTGAGATAGATAGATTCGTTACCGTACTCTTTGATCAGGCGCTGCATGTTGGTGGCGATGGTATCGAACGCCTCTTCCCAGGTGATGCGCTCAAATTTCCCTTCGCCACGTTTGCCTACGCGTTTCATCGGGTATTTCAGACGGTCTGGATTGTAGACGCGGCGGCGCATTGAACGCCCGCGCAGGCAGGCGCGAACCTGGTGTAAGCCGTCGTAGTTATCATCACCGGTATTGTCGGTTTCGACGTATTTGATTTCACCATCCACAACGTGCATGCGTAGCGGGCAACGGCTGCCACAGTTTACGGTACACGCGCTCCAGGTGAGACGCTCAGCGGCAGTTGCCGGGGCTAACGCATCAGCGGCGCTTACCATACGGCTAAACGGGAGCGTGAAGGCACTGCTGGCCATCGCCAGGCCGCCAATTGCCGAGGTTTTCATCAAACCGCGACGGCTGACCTCGGCTGCCAGAATGGCATCGGGGGTCTTAATTTTCATGGATACTCACTTCGTTGCTCACATTGAAAACAATACCGCTATATAGTCATATATATAACGAGATATTTATTTTTTAGTTTTATATGCTGCGGGTTACTTCGAAGGGAGTATTTCTCTTTTGAATGGTTAAGGTATTGCTCAGTATCAATGATGGGCATAAAAAAAGCGCCCGCAGGCGCTTTTTACATAAGAAAGGTGAATCAACCGATATATTCGAGGCCGTTCATGTACGGGCGCAGAACTTCCGGCACCTCAATACGACCATCGGCCTGCTGGTAGTTTTCCAGCACCGCCACCAGCGTACGACCTACTGCCAGGCCGGAGCCGTTCAGGGTGTGCACCAGACGGGTTTTCTTATCAGATTTGCTACGGCAACGAGCCTGCATACGACGCGCCTGGAAATCCCAGACGTTAGAGCAGGAAGAGATCTCGCGGTAGGTATTCTGCGCCGGAACCCACACTTCCAGGTCATAGGTTTTGCAGGCGCCGAAGCCCATATCCCCTGTGCACAGAATGATTTTGCGGTACGGCAGACCCAGCAGTTGCAGCACTTTCTCTGCGTGACCGGTCATCTCTTCCAGCGCCGCCATGGAGTCTTCCGGGCGAACAACCTGCACCATCTCAACTTTGTCGAACTGGTGCATACGGATCAGACCACGGGTATCACGACCGTAAGAACCGGCTTCAGAACGGAAGCACGGCGTATGCGCGGTCATTTTGATCGGCAGGTCGTCTTCGTCGATGATTTCATCGCGCACCAGGTTGGTCAGCGGCACTTCGGCCGTTGGGATCAACGCATAGTTGCTGCTGTCGGCTTCTTCTTCCAGCGGACGCGTATGGAACAGGTCACCGGCGAATTTCGGCAGCTGACCCGTACCGTACAGCGTGTCCTGGTTAACCAGATACGGCACATAGTTCTCGCTGTAACCGTGCTGTTCAGTGTGCAGATCCAGCATGAACTGAGACAGTGCACGGTGCATGCGCGCGATCTGGCCTTTCATCACCACAAAGCGGGAACCGGTCAGTTTCACTGCTGCAGCGAAATCGAGGCCGCTGTGCATTTCGCCCAGCGTTACGTGGTCGCGGACTTCGAAATCGAACTCACGCGGCGTACCCCAGCGGCTGACTTCAACGTTGTCGTTTTCGTCTTTACCGACCGGCACATCGTCGTGCGGAATGTTCGGGATAGTCAGTGCGATATCGCGGATTTCCGCCAGCAGCACATCCAGCTCAGATTTCGCGGCATCAAGCTGCTCACCGAGTTTGTTCACTTCCAGGCGTAATGGCTCGATATCTTCCCCGCGCGCTTTCGCCTGGCCAATGGATTTCGATCGCGAGTTGCGCTCTGCCTGCAGGTTTTCGGTTTCTACCTGCAGCACTTTACGACGCTCTTCAAGAGCGCGAAGTTTATCTACATCCAGCTTAAAGCCCCGGCGTGCCAGTTTTTCTGCGACTGCGTCTGGCTCGGTACGCAGCAGATTGGGATCGAGCATGCTTATCCTGTGCTTATCGAATTAAAAAAGGGAATGCAACCGCAGCCTGCGGTTGCAAAGATACATTGCCAACATTACCGCAACGCCTGCGCTAGCGGTAGCGTTTTGTGCGGCTATTTTGATCCTGTTCAGCGAGCCAGGCGAGCTTTTCGCCAATCTTGCCTTCAAGGCCACGGTTAGTTGGACGATAATAGCGCGTTTGTGCCATTTCCTGCGGGAAGTACTCTTCACCGGCAGCATAGGCATTTGGCTCATCATGGGCATAGCGATACTCCTGCCCATAGCCCATCTCTTTCATCAGTTTGGTCGGCGCGTTACGCAGGTGAACCGGCACGTCATAGTCCGGGCGTTCACGCGCATCGGCCATTGCCGCTTTAAACGCGGTGTAGACGGCATTACTTTTCGGCGCACAGGCGAGATACACGATCGCCTGGGCAATTGCGCGTTCACCTTCCGAAGGGCCAACGCGGGTGAAGCAATCCCATGCTGAAATGGCGACCTGCATCGCGCGGGGGTCGGCGTTGCCAACATCTTCGGAGGCAATCGCCAGGCAACGACGCGCGACGTACAGCGGGTCGCCACCGGCGGAGATGATACGTGCATACCAGTAAAGCGCCGCATCCGGCGCGCTGCCGCGTACCGATTTATGCAGCGCGGAAATCAAATCGTAGAAACGGTCGCCTTTGTTATCAAAGCGCGCGCTGCGCTCGCCGGCGATTTCCGTTAACAGTTCAGGTTTGAGCGTGCGCTTGCCGGAATCATCCACTTCGGCCATATCGGCCATCATTTCCAGCGTATTCAGGGCGCGACGCGCATCGCCATTCACCAGTTCGGCAATTGCCCGGCGGGTATCATCCGGCAACACGATATCCTGGCCGCCGTAGCCGCGCGTTTTGTCTTCCATCGCCTGAGCCAGAACCTGCTCAATATCCTCAGTGGTGAGGGATTTCAGCAAATAGACGCGCGCCCTGGAGAGCAGCGCCGAATTCAGTTCAAACGAGGGGTTTTCGGTTGTCGCGCCGATAAAGGTAATGGTGCCGTCTTCAATGTGCGGCAGAAAGGCGTCCTGCTGACTTTTATTGAAACGGTGGACTTCATCGACAAACAGAATGGTGCGACGACCGGCATTGCGATTCTGTCGGGCGCGTTCAATGGCTTCGCGGATCTCTTTCACCCCGGACGTCACCGCAGAGATGCGTTCGACATCAGCGCTGGCGTAACGGGCAATCACTTCCGCAAGGGTCGTTTTACCGGTGCCCGGCGGCCCCCACAGGATCATTGAGTGCAAATGCCCGGCTTCGATAGCGCGCGGCAGCGGTTTCCCGGCGGCCAGCAGATGCTGCTGGCCGATGTACTGCGCTAAATTTTCTGGCCGCATACGGGCGGCCAGAGGTTGAAAGGTATTATCTGAAAAGTCGAGCGACATGTTGCTCACGACTTACCTCTATTTACGTTGATCGTCCACCGTCACCCCGGCTGGCGGCGTAAAGGTAAACTTAGACGCGTCCACCGCGCCGTTTTGCTGCGATTTCAGCTGATAGCTGCTGCGCTGGTCGTCCTGTTCAATCGCGCTGAACTGATGGATGGTGCCATCGCGACCGACGTTAATGGTGAACTGCTTCAGATTGCCGTTGCTGCCTTTCGGCGTCAGCATGAAGTCATCGCCGCTCTGTTTGATGTTGTACTGCGCCCAGTCGCTGGACTGGTTGCGCGCAATCAGCATAAACGGCGTATTGCCGGTCGCATCGCTCAGACGCGTGGCGGTGGCCTGTTCCACAAACGGGTTGTAGAACCACAGGGTTTTACCATCAGACACCAGAATGCTTTCATCCGGCTGAGTCATGTGCCAGTTAAACAGATTCGGGCGTTTCACCCACAGATCGCCCTGACCTTCCTGTACCGCATTGCCGCTACCGTCAGTCACTTTCTGGGTGAAACTCGCGTGGAAACTGCTCACTTTATCCAGACGGCTTTTCAGGTCGCTGGCAGCATCTGCCCAGACGCTAGTGACAACAAAGCTGGAAAGTAATGCACACGTGATTGCTGCCTTTTTCATCGTTAATCCTTAATAGCATCATGCTCCCGACGGGGAGTCTTCTGTCGCTCACTTTAGGCCTAAGCCCGGCGAGGCGACAGAAGAAAATACTGAATTTTGACTTATTTACCTGGTTTTACGATCACTCAAACGGTGGTGGCGCAAGCACTTCGCGGTTACCGTTGTGCCCTTGCTCGCTCACGATACCCTGCGCTTCCATCTGTTCGATGATGCGCGCCGCACGGTTATAACCGATACGGAACTGGCGCTGTACGCCAGAGATCGAGGCTTTACGTTTTTGCGTCACAAAATTCACCGCCTGATCGAATAACGGATCCAGCTCTTCGCCGCCGTCTAAGCCGCCACCGCCGCCTTCGCTTTCGCTGTCAGAGGTGATGCCGTCAACATACTGCGGACGACCGCGCGCTTTCCAGTCCTGCACCACGGCGTGAACTTCTTCATCGCGCACAAACGCGCCATGGACACGCACCGGCGTGCTGGAGTTCGGCCCGGAGTAGAGCATGTCGCCCATCCCCAGCAGCGATTCCGCGCCGCCCTGATCAAGGATGGTACGGGAGTCGATTTTACTCGACACGGTAAACGCGATACGCGTCGGGATGTTCGCTTTAATCAGGCCAGTAATAACGTCAACCGACGGACGCTGGGTTGCCAGCACCAGGTGGATACCGGCGGCACGCGCTTTCTGTGCCAGACGGGCGATCAGCTCTTCCACTTTTTTACCGACCGTCATCATCAGGTCAGCAAATTCATCCACCAGCACCACGATGTACGGCAGTTTTTCCAGCACCGGATGCGTGGCATCCATGCTGTCGCCCGGTTTCCAGTATGGGTCCGGAATCGGACGGCCCATGCGTTTCGCTTCGGCGATTTTCTCGTTGTAGCCCGCCAGGTTTCGCACGCCCAATGCCGACATCAGCTTGTAGCGACGTTCCATCTCGTTAACGCTCCAGCGCAGGGCGTTGGCCGCGTCTTTCATGTCGGTGACCACTTCCGTTAACAGATGCGGAATACCTTCATAAACGGAAAGCTCCAGCATTTTCGGGTCGATCATGATGAAACGCACATCTTCAGGCTGCGCTTTGTAAAGCATGCTGAGGATCATGGCGTTCACGCCGACAGACTTACCGGAACCCGTCGTACCGGCAACCAGCAGGTGCGGCATTTTCGCCAGATCGGCTACCACCGGATCACCGGCAATGTCTTTACCCAGCACCACAGAGAGTGGCGACGGGTTATCGCGGAAACGTGCGCAGTCGAGCACTTCGCGCAGATACACGGTCTGACGTTTTTTGTTTGGCAGTTCCAGGCCAACGTACGGTTTTCCTGGGATCACTTCCACCACACGCACAGCGACGGTGGAGAGTGAACGGGCCAGGTCGCGCGACAGGTTAGAGATACGCGCCGCTTTTACGCCCGGAGCCAGGTTCAGCTCGAAGCGAGTGATGACCGGGCCTGGAGAGTAGTTCACCACGTCCGCTTTGATACGGAAATCAGCCAGACGTGCTTCAACCAGACGCGCCATTTGTTCCAGCGCGAAGGTATCCACCGGCTCAACTTCCGTTGGCGGCGGAGTCAGCAAATCTAATGACGGCAGCGGCGTAGTCGGCTTAAGCGCCGGACGATCGTCACCGTTGCGCATCAACAGCGGGTGGATCAGGCTCTCTTTAGGCTGCGGGGCCGGTTGTTGCGGCTGCTGAACCTGAGGTTGATAGCCCTGCTGCTGCGGTTGCTGCACAGGTGGCTGCTGATAATGCGGCTGTTGCACTGGTGGTTGCTGCACCTGAGGCTGGTAAGCCTGCTGATGCTGCGGCGGCTGCTGCACAGGTGGCTGCTGATAATGCTGCTGTGTCTGAGGCTGCTGCACCTGCGGCTCCGGCGCTACGCTCGGCGTAAACAGCGGGGCTTTCGGGGTGTCATCAACCAGCGCTTTCGTTGGCGAGAAATCGAAGTCATCCAGCGAGAACGGATGCGCGCCTGCCGGCTGTTCACTGGCATAACGCGACTGCTGGCTGGCGGCAAACTGGCGAGCCAGTTCCGCTTCGGCGGCATCATCTGCGTCGTCTTCAGCGCTATCGATATCGGTATCGCTGCCGTAACGCTGCTGCTGCGTCGCCGCAAACTGACGCGCTAACGCATCCTGTTGCAGCGCATCGGCTTCATCATCGGTCAGGTTGTCGATATCGTCATCGTGCTGATCGCGCTCCACGCCACGGGCACGCTCTTCCGCCATGCGCTGTGACGGCAGTTTGATACCAAAAGACGCCAGCTCGCGGCGAGTAGGCACACGTACGCGGTTAGGCCGCGGCAATTTCGGGCCAATGCCCTCTTTTACCTGTGGGCGCGGGCCATCAACCGGGCTAAAGAGCGGTGCGGCAGCGGCTGCCGTGGCGGCGACTGCGGCAACGGTGGAGGAGGCCTCACGCACGCTGGCGGCAACAGGCGCGACGGCAGGCGTCGGGTCTATCGCTGGCGTAACGGCTGGCGCAATGTGCTGTTCAACCGGAGCCAGCGGCTCAGGAATCGGTTGATACCAGGCGGCAAGTTGCTCACGCTCGCGCGCACGTTTTTCTTCCACCTCTTCGAAATAGTAAAGCGGCGGACGCTGATGCGGTTTCGGCTCTTCTTCTACAACCGGTTCAGGCGCGACAGGCTCAACCTGCGGCTGCTGATAAACTGGCTCCGGCGTATACGGCTGAGGCTGTTGCGGCTGTTCGTAAACAGGCTCTTGCACGTACGGCTGCGGCTGTTGATAGACCGGCTCTGACACATATTGCTGCGGCTGTTCGTACACCGGTTCAGGCTCATACGGCTGATACTGCTGCGGTTGCTGATAAACCGGTTCCTGAACATACGGTTGAGTTTGTTGATAGCCCTGCAACAGCGGGTCATCCTGGTACTGTTGGGGTTGCGCAGGTGGCCAACCTTCTGGCGCTGGCGCAATTGACGGTTCTACCGGATTTGCGGCAGAGATAGTCTGCCACTCGACGCCAGGCTGTGCTGCACCATCGAGCGCGCTCGGCGCTGTCGTCACAGGGTCAGCCGGGGCCGCCCAGGCCTGCGTCGCCGTTGTAGCAGCGGCAGCGGCGGCAATCGGTTCGTTCACGGAATGACCGTTCAGCAGCGGATCGTATTCATCGTTTTCGCTGCGCACTGCACTTGAGCCAGAGAACAGCACATCATCGGCATCCGGGCGCAATGCGGTAGAGCCAGAAAACAACACATCATCAGGATCGGCCTGTACGCCACGGGCGCTGTACTGTACCGCCTCTTCCGGGTCGTCCATGCGTTTACCCGAGAAAAGCGCGGCATCGGTCTTGCGCCCCATCGGGTTTGAGAATTTTTCAGCGATACGCTGACGGCGTGCCAGTGCGCCACGAAGAATACGCGCCCGACGAGACTCACGCTTCGCGACAGGGACATCGTCTTCGTACTCTTCGTCATCTTCGTACTCTTCTTCGTCCACCCAGGTGTCATCCCGGCGCGTACGATTACTGGCGAAGGTGAGAATATTGAGGATCCAGCTACCGATTTTCTCGGCAATGCTGACCCAGGACCAGCCGGTGAACAGCGTTAAGCCCGCCGCCCAGATACATAACAGGGCAATGGTGCCGCCGCTGCTGTGCAGCATCGGTTGCAGCGCGGTGCTGAGCAGGCTGCCAATCACGCCACCGGAGGCAAAGTACCAGATATCATCGGCGTTTATCGCGGCCAGACCGCAGGCGGTGAGGATCATCGCCAGCACGCCAATCAGGCGTAACGAGACCGCGAAGTAATCGATGTATTCATCGCTGGCGCGGTGTCGCCAGGCAAACCAGCAGCCGCCGACGATTATCACCGGAATGGTGTAAGCCATTACGCCAAAAATAAAGAACAGCGTATCAGCAAGCCATGCGCCCGATGCGCCGCACAGATTATGGATAGGTTCATGCCAGGCTGTTTGCGACCAACTGGGATCGGAAGGATTGAAGCTCAGTAGTGCCGCCATCAACCAGATGGCAAAAAGGGAACATAAGAGGAGTAACGCCTCAAGGAGTCGGCGTCCACTGCTCAGTTTTGTCAGTTTGACTTCTTTGTCTTCTGTATATTCCTGGCTCAAGAAAGGCTCTCCAGGTGCCAAATGCTAAAACGGACAACAGCGCCGGGTCTCCCCGGCACTGTTGCTGTATGGATTAACAGGAGTGTAATCAAACTGAGCTGATTTTGCACCTGTTCCGTATTAGCGAGTCTTAATTACCAGACGATTACTCTGCTTAACTTCTTCCATAACAACATAGGTACGGGTGTCGTTCACGCCAGGCAGGCGCAGCAGGGTTTCGCCCAGGAGTTTACGGTATGCCGACATATCCGGTACGCGGGTTTTCAACAGGTAGTCGAAATCACCGGAGACCAGATGACACTCTTGAATTTCTTCAAGTTTTTGTACAGCGGCGTTAAATTGTTCAAACACATCCGGCGCACCGCGATTCAGAGTAATCTCAACAAAGACCAGCAGTGAAGCGTCCAGATAATGCGGGTTCAACAGTGCAGTATAGCCCTGAATGAAGCCCTGACGTTCCAGTCGGCGCACACGCTCAAGGCACGGCGTCGGAGAAAGCCCTACTCGTTTTGAAAGCTCGACGTTGGAAATACGCCCATCTTTTTGCAATTCGTTCAGAATATTACGATCGATGCGGTCGAGATCTTTGCCGGGGCGCTTTTTACTATCTACCATTATTATTGTCTCTCTGTATTCCTTCCCTACTCCTGTCTTGACCCTGTGCACTTCACTGTTCAGAGCCTTAACCCGTTGTCTATGCGCAATCTATTCACTGACGGCGCATAACCCAGGGGTACGTGTATGAGAAGCCCGGTGCCGCAAAGCACCGCTGACATCACGTATGATGTCTGTCCACACCATACGTAGATTTCAGCGAGCCGGGTAAAAATGGTGTTTCAGTGCATTAAAATTCGTAACACTGCCAACACTGCTTTTCTTCTTCCTTGAATGTTTTCGCAAAAGCACAGGGGATTGTCAAAGCAAAACATCGTTTTTTAGTACAACATGCCGGATATTCATTATCAGTGGGGCAAAATTGATAGCAAATCGTCTTATAATTGGGCGACTCACAGTAGGAATAGTTATATTCCCTGTAGTAAAAACCATCAATTCATCGGTTCTTGCTATTGCACATATCGTTAACAAAATCGCTCTGCCCTTTTTTTACGTCAACAAATTCCCTACAATCCAGCCCAATGTCTGCCAACAATTATGGGGATCTCATGGGCACGGCCAAACACAGTAAGCTGCTTATCCTTGGTTCAGGACCTGCGGGATACACCGCAGCGGTCTACGCCGCACGCGCAAACCTGCACCCGGTACTGATTACCGGCATGGAAAAAGGCGGTCAGCTGACCACCACCACAGAAGTGGAAAACTGGCCTGGCGATCCAAACGACCTGACCGGGCCGCTGCTGATGGAACGTATGCACGAGCATGCGACGAAATTCGAAACCGAAATTCTGTTCGATCACATCACCAGCGTGGATTTACAAAATCGTCCGTTCCGCCTGATTGGCGACAGCGGCGAATACACCTGCGATGCGTTAATCATTGCCACGGGAGCATCTGCTCGCTATCTGGGTCTGCCTTCTGAAGACGCGTTCAAAGGCCGCGGCGTTTCCGCCTGCGCGACCTGCGACGGTTTCTTCTATCGCAACCAGAAAGTCGCGGTTATCGGCGGGGGCAACACTGCAGTTGAAGAAGCGCTGTACCTCTCTAATATCGCCGCTGAAGTGCACCTTATTCACCGTCGCGACAGCTTCCGCGCGGAAAAAATTCTGATCAAGCGTCTGATGGATAAAGTGGAAAGCGGCAACATCGTGCTGCACACCCACCGTACGCTCGAAGAAGTGACGGGCGATCAGATGGGCGTGAGCGGTCTGCGCCTGCGCGATACGCAAAACAGCGACAATATTGAAACGCTGGACGTTGCGGGTCTGTTTGTCGCCATCGGCCACAGCCCGAATACGGCTATCTTTGAAGGTCAGCTGGAGCTGGAAAACGGCTACATCAAAGTGCAGTCCGGTATTCACGGTAACGCTACCCAAACCAGCATCCCTGGCGTGTTCGCCGCAGGCGACGTCATGGACCACATCTACCGTCAGGCTATTACCTCTGCGGGCACCGGCTGTATGGCGGCGCTCGATGCAGAGCGTTATCTCGACGGTTTGGCTGACGCGTGTAAATAATCTTTACAAGTCAGTAACAAAGGTAAATAAGGCGACTATAAGTCGCCTTTATTTTTGCCGCGATGTAACATTGCCGTGCCTAAAAATTCTCATTACAAGCACCTGCGAAGCACGCAATGAATAAAAGCCGTCAACAAGAACTCACCCGCTGGTTAAAACAGCAAAGTTTGATCTCCCGTCGCTGGTTGATGATTTCCCGTCTGCTGGGCTTTGTCAGCGGCGCATTAATTATCGCGCAAGCTTGGCTTCTGGCCCGCATTCTGCACCACATGATTATGGAAAATATTCCACGCGAGGCGCTGTTGCTGCCTTTTGTGCTGCTGGTGCTGGTCTTTATTCTGCGCGCCTGGGTGGTGTGGCTGCGCGAGCGCGTGGGTTTCCATGCGGGGCAGCATATTCGCTTTGAAATCCGCAAACAGGTGCTCGACCACCTGCAGCAGGCAGGCCCGGCATGGATTCAGGGTAAACCAGCCGGTAGCTGGGCGACGCTGATTCTTGAGCAGATTGACGACATGCACGACTACTATGCGCGTTATCTGCCGCAAATGGCGCTGGCCGTCTGCGTGCCGCTGCTGATTGTGGTTGCTATCTTCCCATCAAACTGGGCAGCGGCGCTGATTCTGCTGTTTACCGCTCCGCTGATCCCGCTATTTATGGCGCTGGTCGGGATGGGCGCGGCGGACGCTAACCGGCGCAACTTCCAGGCGCTGGCTCGCCTGAGCGGCCACTTCCTCGACCGCCTGCGTGGGATGGAAACGCTGCGTATCTTTGGTCGCGGGGAGGCTGAAACCGACAGTATCCGTGAAGCCTCGCAAGATTTCCGTCAGCGCACGATGGAAGTATTACGCATGGCGTTCCTCTCTTCCGGCGTGCTGGAGTTCTTTACTTCACTCTCTATCGCCCTGGTGGCGGTCTATTTTGGTTTCTCGTATCTCGGCGAACTCAATTTTGGCAGCTACGGGATGGCGGTCACGCTCTCGTCGGGTTTCCTCGCGTTAATCCTCGCCCCGGAGTTTTTCCAGCCATTGCGCGATTTAGGCACCTTCTATCACGCCAAAGCGCAGGCCGTTGGCGCAGCCGACAGTTTAAAAACATTTATGGAAACGCCGCTGGCGCATCCGGAACAGGGTGAGCGAGAAATCAATGATAAAGAGCCGGTCACACTGACAGCGCGGGAGCTTTTCATTACCTCACCGGAAGGGAAAATCCTTGCCGGGCCTCTGAACTTTAATCTGGAGGCCGGGCAGCGCGTGGTGATGGTTGGGCAAAGTGGCTCAGGAAAGAGTTCATTGCTGAACACGCTGGCAGGATTTCTGCCGTATACCGGTTCTTTACAGGTTAATGGCGTGGAACTGAGTCAGCTTCACCCCGATAGCTGGCGGCGCATGATGAGTTGGGTCGGGCAGAACCCGCAGCTCCCGGCCACCACGCTGCGCGAAAACGTTCTGCTGGCCAATCCTCACGCCAGCGAGCAACAGTTACAGGCCGCGCTGGATAACGCCTGGGTCAGCGAGTTTTTACCGCAGCTTCCGCAGGGTGTTGATACCGTCGTAGGCGATCAGGCCGCGCGTCTCTCCGTCGGCCAGGCGCAACGCGTTGCCGTGGCACGTGCGCTGCTGATGCCGTGCCGGTTATTGTTGCTCGATGAGCCCACCGCCAGCCTGGACGCGCACAGTGAGCAGCGTGTCATGCAGGCGCTGACGCGCGCCTCTACCCAGCAAACCACGCTGATGGTGACGCACCAGCTGGAAGAAATTACCGACTGGGATGCCATCTGGGTGATGGATAACGGTCAGATTGTTGAGCAAGGCCGCTATCAGCAGCTTGCCGTAGCGCAAGGGCCGTTTGCGCGGCTGCTCGCTAACCGTCAGGAGGAAATTTAAATGCGTGCGTTACTTCCCTACCTGGCGCTGTATAAACGCCATAAATGGCTGCTGACGCTCGGCGTGGTGCTGGCGATTGTCACCCTGCTGGCGAGCATCGGCCTGCTGACGCTGTCCGGCTGGTTCTTATCGGCCTCCGCCGTCGTCGGCGTGGCTGGCGTCTACAGCTTCAACTACATGCTGCCGGCGGCAGGCGTACGCGGTTCAGCGATTATCCGTACCGCAGGGCGCTATTTCGAGCGTCTGGTCAGCCACGACGCCACCTTCCGCGTGTTGCAACACCTGCGCGTCTTCACCTTCAGCAAATTGCTTCCCCTCTCCCCTGCCGGGCTGGCACGTTTTCGCCAGGGCGAACTGCTTAACCGCATGGTGGCTGATGTTGATACGCTGGACCACCTCTACCTGCGCGTGATTTCGCCGTTAGTCGGCGCGCTGGTGGTTATTCTGGTCGTGACCTTCGGACTGAGTTTCCTGGATGGCACGCTGGCGCTGACCCTCGGCGGTATTATGCTGCTGACGCTCTTTTTGCTGCCGCCGCTGTTCTATCGCGCCGGCAAACCCACCGGCGAGCAATTAACGCACCTGCGCGGGCGCTATCGCCAGCAGTTGACCAGTTGGCTACAGGGTCAGGCTGAGCTGACGATTTTTAACGCCAGCGCACGTTACCGCGAACAGATGGAACAGACGGAAGTAAACTGGCATGACGCACAGCGTCGCCAGTCGGAGCTGACGGCCCTGTCGCAAGCGCTGATGCTGCTGATTGGCGGTTTAGCCGTTATCGCCATGCTTTGGCTGGCCGCTGGTGGCGTAGGCGGCAACACGCAGCCTGGCGCGCTGATTGCACTGTTTGTCTTCTGTGCGCTGGCCGCGTTTGAAGCGCTGGCCCCGGTTACCGGCGCGTTCCAGCATCTTGGTCAGGTGATCGCTTCAGCGCTGCGCCTGACGCAGATTATCGAGCAAAAACCCGAAGTGACGTTCCCACAAACAAAAGCCGCTGTGCCAACGCAGGTTGCGCTACGCTTTGAGAAAGTGACTTTCCGCTATCCGGAGCAGGCGCAGTCAGCGCTGAGCGATATCTCCCTGCAGGTGAACGCAGGCGAGCATATTGCCATTCTGGGGCGCACAGGTTGTGGTAAATCGACGTTGCTTCAGTTGATTACGCGTGCATGGGATCCGCAGCAAGGGGCGATTTTGCTTAATGAACAACCGCTCAGCAATCTGGACGAACCGACACTGCGCCGTACCATGAGCGTGGTGCCGCAGCGTGTGCATCTTTTTAGCGCCACACTCCGCGACAACCTTCTGCTGGCGCGTCCTGACGCCAGCGATGCCGAACTGAGCGCCGTTCTGGAACAAACGGGCCTTAGCAAACTGCTGGAAGATAGCGGTCTCAACAGTTGGCTGGGCGAAGGTGGACGCCAGCTGTCCGGTGGTGAGCTGCGACGCCTGGCAATCGCCCGAGCGTTGCTGCACGATGCGCCGCTGATGCTGCTGGATGAACCCACCGAAGGTCTGGATGCCACGACTGAAAGCCAGATCCTCGATTTACTGGCAGAGCTAATGCGTGATAAAACCGTGCTGATGGTGACGCATCGCCTGCGTGGGCTGGCGCGTTTTAATCGCATCGTGGTGATGGACAACGGGCAAGTTATTGAGCAAGGTACTCACGCAGAATTGCTGTCGCAACAGGGGCGTTATTACAAGTTTAAGCAGCGTTTGTAGGCTATTATTGAGCGATCGGTATTATGAGGTAGTAGAAACATGCGCCTTGTTCAGCTCTCACGTCACTCGATAGCGTTTCCTTCCCCGGAAGGGGCGCTTCGCGAGCCGAATGGTTTACTGGCCTTAGGGGGCGACTTAAGCCCCGCTCGCCTGCTGATGGCCTATCAGCGCGGCATTTTCCCCTGGTTCTCACCGGGCGACCCAATTCTATGGTGGTCGCCCGATCCGCGTGCGGTGCTGTGGCCAGATACCTTTCACATCAGCCGCAGCATGAAGCGTTTTCACAGCCGTTCCCCCTATCGCATCACGCTGAATTATGCGTTTGGCCAGGTGATTGAAGGTTGCGCGCAAGACCGCAACGAAGGCACCTGGATTACCACCGGCATCGTACAGGCCTATCATCGCCTGCACGAACTGGGTCATGCGCACTCTATTGAAGTGTGGAAAGGCGACGAGCTGGTTGGCGGCATGTACGGTGTCTCGCTGGGCGCCCTATTTTGTGGGGAATCCATGTTCAGCCGTGCGGAAAACGCGTCAAAAACGGCGCTGTTGGTATTTTGCGATACGTTTAAGCAAAGCGGCGGAAAACTCATAGACTGTCAGGTGCTGAATAGTCATACCGCCTCATTAGGTGCGGTAGAAATAGCGCGACGCGACTACCTGGAACAGCTCGATATATTACGCATACATCGTTTGCCGGAACATTTCTGGGTCCCCCGGACACTCTTTTCACCGGAAGTGTAAATGTTTTCAGCACAATTTTTGTCGGGATGATATAATTGTGCCCTGAGAGTCGCTTCTGCCTTTTGCCCCGCCGCCGTTTGGGAATCATTCGAGTCAGATCTCCCGCAGTATCCAACCCGATCTGCGTCACTCGCACGCTCTTTTCGCGTGGTGTTGGGGTAATGCGCAAAAACGACTTTCGGCGATTCATTCGCAAAATCTTTACTTACATGATGAAGTTCGGCATTATCTTGCCGGTTAAAAACTATGGTAGTGATACCCCGAGGACTAGATGGCCAAAGAAGACAATATTGAAATGCAGGGTACCGTACTTGATACGTTACCTAACACTATGTTCCGCGTAGAACTTGAAAACGGTCACGTGGTAACTGCGCACATCTCCGGTAAAATGCGCAAAAACTACATCCGCATTCTGACGGGCGACAAAGTGACTGTTGAGTTGACCCCGTACGACCTGAGCAAAGGCCGCATTGTCTTCCGTAGTCGCTGATCGTTCCTGAGCCCTTTTAGTGGCAACCAGATGCTGAAAGGCCGGGTAATCCCCGGCCTTTTCTATTTTATAAAAATAAAAAAACCGGGCTCTCGCCCGGTTTCAAATTACTGACTTCAGAGAATCAATGCGCCGCTTCCGGTTTGTGCTTTTGCGCACTCTGGAACCCGTAGGTCAGCTCATTTTTCTCTTTATCCAGCGCCACCGTCACCTGGCCGCCATCGACCAGTGAGCCGAACAGCAGCTCGTTCGCCAGCGGTTTTTTCAGGTTATCCTGAATCACGCGGGACATTGGACGGGCGCCCATTGCGCGGTCATAGCCTTTCTCCGCCAGCCAGTTGCGGGCTTCCTGAGTGACTTCCAGCGACACGCCTTTCTGATCCAACTGCACCTGCAGCTCGACGATAAACTTATCGACAACCTGATGGATAACCTCGGTAGAGAGGTGATCGAACCAGATAATGTTGTCCAGACGGTTGCGGAATTCCGGCGTAAAGATCTTTTTGATCTCTTCCATCGCATCGGTGCTGTTATCCTGCTGGATAAGGCCGATAGATTTACGCTCGGTTTCACGCACCCCGGCGTTGGTGGTCATCACCAGCACCACGTTACGGAAGTCGGCTTTGCGGCCGTTGTTATCGGTCAGCGTGCCGTTGTCCATGACCTGCAACAGCAGGTTAAAGACGTCCGGGTGCGCTTTCTCGATTTCATCAAGCAGCAGTACCGCGTGCGGATGTTTGATAACCGCATCGGTGAGCAGACCGCCCTGGTCAAAGCCCACGTATCCAGGAGGCGCGCCAATCAGGCGGCTCACCGTATGGCGTTCCATGTATTCGGACATATCAAAGCGCAGGAGTTCAATGCCCATCGCTTTTGCCAGCTGGACCGTCACCTCGGTTTTCCCGACCCCGGTTGGCCCGGCGAACAGGAATGAACCGACCGGACGATGATCGTGGCCGAGACCGGCACGGCTCATCTTGATCGCTTCGGTTAACGCATCGATGGCTTTATCCTGACCAAACACCAGCATTTTCAGGCGATTACCCAGCGTTTTCAGCGTATCGCGATCGCTCTGGGAGACGCTTTTCTCCGGGATACGCGCAATACGCGCGACCACGGATTCAATGTCCGCCACGTTGATCGTTTTCTTACGCTTGCTGATAGGCATCAGGCGCGCACGCGCACCTGCTTCATCAATCACGTCAATCGCTTTATCCGGCAGATGACGGTCGTTGATGTATTTCACCGCCAGCTCAACCGCCGCACGTACCGCTTTCGCGGTGTAGCGCACGTCATGGTGAGCTTCATACTTCGGTTTCAGACCGTTGATAATCTGCACGGTTTCCTCGACAGAAGGTTCGGTAATGTCGATTTTCTGGAAACGACGCGCCAGGGCGCGGTCTTTCTCAAAGATGTTGCTGAATTCCTGGTAAGTGGTTGAGCCCATCACCCGAATTTTACCGCTGGAGAGCAGCGGTTTAATCAGGTTAGCGGCATCCACCTGGCCACCCGACGCCGCACCCGCACCGATAATGGTATGGATTTCGTCGATGAACAGAATACTGTTGTTGTCCTGCTCCAGCTGTTTGAGCAACGCTTTAAAGCGTTTTTCAAAGTCACCGCGATATTTAGTCCCCGCCAGCAGCGAGCCGATATCCAGTGAGTAGATGGTGCAGTCGGCCATAATTTCCGGCACGTCACCGCGCACGATGCGCCATGCCAGACCTTCGGCAATTGCGGTTTTACCGACGCCGGATTCGCCCACCAGCAGCGGGTTGTTTTTGCGACGACGGCAGAGCACCTGAATGGCGCGCTCCAGCTCTTTGTCGCGGCCAATCAGCGGGTCAATACCGCCGACGCGAGCAAGCTGGTTAAGGTTGGTGGTGAAGTTTTCCATACGTTCCTCCCCGCCTGCTTGCTCTTCATTGTTCGGGGCCGGGCTTCCGGAGTCAGAAGACTGGCTCGGTTCGTCTTTACGCGTACCGTGAGAGATAAAGTTGACCACATCGAGGCGGCTCACTTCATGTTTACGCAGAAGATACGCAGCTTGCGACTCCTGCTCGCTGAAAATGGCGACCAGAACATTTGCGCCGGTGACTTCGCTACGGCCAGAAGACTGAACGTGGAATACCGCGCGTTGCAGGACACGCTGGAAGCTGAGCGTCGGCTGTGTGTCGCGCTCTTCTTCACTAACCGGCAGAACCGGCGTGGTTTGTTCGATGAAGGCTTCGAGTTCCTGACGCAGCGCGACCAGGTCTACAGAACACGCTTCCAGCGCTTCACGGGCCGATGGGTTGCTAAGCAGTGCCAGCAGCAAGTGCTCGACGGTCATAAACTCATGACGGTGCTCGCGCGCTCTGGCGAAAGCCATGTTTAAACTGAGTTCCAGTTCTTGATTGAGCATAGGCACCTCCCCCAATTTTCATGCCTGATTTCAGGCTTTTTCCAGCGTACACAACAATGGATGCTCGTTCTCCCTCGCGTATTTGTTCACCATGGCTACTTTGGTTTCTGCCACCTCGGCAGTGAAAACACCACAAATAGCTTTACCCTGATAGTGAACCGTGAGCATGAGTTGTGTGGCACGTTCTACATCATAAGAAAAGAATTTTTGTAACACGTCAATAACAAACTCCATTGGCGTGTAATCATCATTGACTAAAATCACTTTATACATCGATGGGGGTTTCAGCCCATCCTGTAGTTTGTCTTCCGTTAGCTGGTCAAAATCCAGCCAGTCTCTGCTCTTACTCATTGTCAGTCATCATCTTCGGTGGCAAGTGCGCAGTCGCTGACCTCTGTTTATACAGGTACTAAATCTACTGTAGATCATAGATAACTATCACCTATAGCTGTCATTAGCGAACTCTGTCACATTCCCGTCAATAGCGTTAACTGCTTCAAATTTTGATTCATTTTCCGCCAATCTACCCCTTCAAACCCTTGACGCTTCGCGCGAAAACTCTAAATTGTAGTGGCGAGAGTTGGCGAGGTTTTAAACAGCCCCTGACTCCACCACCGGTTCATTCCATCTACATATAAGAGTTACGAAGGATGTCGAAGTATGGAAATGGGTACTGTTAAGTGGTTCAACAATGCCAAAGGGTTTGGTTTTATCTGCCCGGAAGGCGGTGGCGATGACATATTCGCCCATTACTCCACCATTCAGATGGATGGTTACAGAACGCTAAAAGCCGGGCAATCGGTCCAGTTTGATGTTCATGAAGGCCCGAAGGGTAACCACGCCAGCGTGATTATTCCCGTCGTCGAGGCAGAAACTGCCGCATAGCCTTCACGCTTCATTGTGTACATCCCGCCGTCAAAATGCCAGTCCCTTCGACTGGCATTTTTCTTTTACTCGCGCGCCAGCGCATCCACCGGGTCAAGCCGGGCCGCATTGCGAGCGGGTAGCCAGCCAAACAGCACGCCGGTGAGCGTCGAACAGATAAACGCCGTGAGCAGCGCGACGGGCGAAAAACCAATTTCCCAGCCCGGCAAAATCAGCTGCAGCGCCAGCGCTATCATTAAGGATAGCGTCACACCTAACGCTCCGCCTACCAGACACACCAAAACCGCTTCAATCAAAAATTGTTGCAGCACATTGCTGGCCCGCGCCCCCACCGCCATACGAATACCGATTTCGCGCGTTCGCTCGGTCACCGACACCAGCATAATATTCATCACGCCAATACCGCCGACCACCAGCGAGATGACCGCCACCAATGTCAGAAACAGCTGTAATGTATGTGTGGTGCGTTCCGCCGTTTTCAAGACGCTGTCCATATTCCAGACGAAGAAATCTTTTTTGCCATGGCGAAGATTGAGCAACCGCGTGAGCTGCTGCTCGGCAAAACTGCTGTCGTAGCCCTCTTTCACGCGTACCGTGATCGAATTGAGCCACGACTGCCCCATTACGCGCCCCGCCATCGTTGAGTAAGGCAGCCAGACGCGCAAAATTGTACTGCTGCCAAACATCGACTGCTTCTCATCCGCCACGCCAATTACCGTGGCGGGCATATTCCCGACCAGAATAATTTCGCCGACCACGCTGGTTTTATTCGGGAAAAGCTGGCGACGAGTATTGTTATCCAGCACCACCACCTGCGCGCGCTCAGCGGCCTGAATCGCATTAAAGGTGTTGCCCTCGCTGAAGGTCATGCCGTAAACATTGAAGTACTGCTGGCCAATGCCCTGCACGCTGGCGGCAACATCAATATTACCCGCGCGTAACCGCAGGTTTTTAGAAACGGCGGGCGTTGCGGAACTCACCCACGACTGTTTTTCAATCGCCAGCAGGTCGTCGTATTTTAGCGATTGTTGATACTGCGGGTCGTCATCGCCAAAGTCTTTACCGGGATACACATCAATCGTGTTGGTACCAATAGAACGAATATCCGCCAGCACCATCTGTTTTGCCGCATCGCCCACCACCACAATCGACACCACCGAGGCAATACCGATAATGATGCCGAGCATGGTTAACAGCGTGCGCATTTTATTGGCCGCCAGCGCGCGCCACGCCATCGACAGCGCTTCGCGGAAACTGTTGCTGAACTGCCGCCAGCCGGAGACGTGCTCACCGCTCAGGCGTCGCGCTTCGCCCGTCGCTGTTTTGGCCGGCGGATTACGCAAAATCTCACCGTCATGAATTTCGATCACCCGTTCGGCCTGCGCGGCCACCTGCGGGTCGTGGGTGACGATAATAATCGTGTGCCCCTGCTCTTTGAGCTGGTGCAGAATCGCCATCACCTCTTCGCCGGAACGGCTATCCAGCGCCCCGGTCGGTTCATCCGCGAGGATCACCTGCCCGCCGTTCATCAACGCACGCGCAATACTCACGCGCTGCTGCTGGCCACCGGAAAGTTGTGAAGGCGCGTACTCGACGCGCTCTTCCAGTCCGAGGCGCTTGAGCAGTTCCGCCGCGCGCGTCAGGCGGGCTTTGCGCTCCATACCGGCGTACACCGCGGGCATTTCCACGTTTTGCACCGCCGTCAAATGCGAGAGCAAATGATAACGCTGGAAGATAAAACCAAAGTGCTCACGGCGCAGTTGCGCCAGCGCATCGCTATCGAGTGTGGCGACGTCAACGCCCGCCACGCGATAGGTGCCACTGGTCGGTTTATCGAGGCAGCCAATGATATTCATCAGCGTGGATTTACCGGAGCCGGACGCGCCGACAATCGCCACCATCTCCCCGGCGTTGATATCCAGCGTAATGCCTTTCAGGACGTCAACATTCCCGTCACCGGAAGGATAACTACGGCGAATATCCGTGAGCTGCAGCAGCGCCGTCATTTCGCGGCTCCCGCTTTGCCCTCGCCAATAATCACTTCGTCGCCCGCTTCCAGACCTTTCGCAATTTCCACTTCCGTGTCGTTGCGCGAACCGATGGATACTTCGCGCGGTTTCACCTCACCGTTACGCAGCAGGCGCACGGTATAGCGGTTATCGCCCACGCTGTCGCCCAGCGCACTCAGCGGGATGGTCAGCACGTTTTTCACGCCTGTGAGCTGAATATGTACCTGCGCGGTCATCTCCAGACGTAATACGCCCTGTGGGTTAGGCACTTCAAAACGCGCATGATAGAAAATGGCATCGTTCACTTTTTCCGGCGTCGGCAGGATATCTTTCAGCGTGCCTTCGTAGCGCGTTAACGGATCGCCGAGAACGGTGAACCAGGCTTTCTGCCCCGGTTTCAGGTTAATGACATCGGCTTCAGAGACCTGTGCTTTCACCAGCATGGTGCTGAGATCCGCCAGCGTCAGGATGTTTGGCGCTTGCTGCGCCGCAATCACCGTCTGCCCTTGCAGAGTCGTAATTTGCGTGACTTCACCGGCCATTGGCGCCACGATCCGCGTATAATCGAGATTCGTTTTTGCCGTATCAAGCGAGGCCTGATTCCGCTTAATTTGCGCATCAATCGTGCCGATTTGCGCCTGTTTCACTGCAAGTTCGGTCGTCGCGGTGTCGAGTTCCTGGCGCGAAATGGCCTGCGTTTTCGCCAGCTGCTGTTGACGTGCCAGCGTCACCTGCGCCAGCTTACGTTCGGCTTCCGCCTGAGCACGTTGCGCGCGCAGTTCCATCAGCGTCGCTTCAACTTCTTTAATCTGGTTTTCCGCCTGCTCCGGGTCAATCACCCCCAGCAGTTGCCCTTTTTTGACTTTGTCGCCAATCTCAACGGAGAGCGTTTTCAACTGCCCGCTCACCTGCGCGCCGACGTCAACTTTACGCAGCGCATCAAGCTTGCCTGTCGCCAGCACGCTTTGTTCCAGCTCGCCCGGGCGAACAATCAGCGTTTGATACTGCGGCAGTGGCGCATTCAGCGTGCGCCAGACGGCAATCAGCCCCACGATGACCACCACCGCGAGCAGCACATATCGTTTTTTTATTTTTCCCTTAATACGCATACCTATCCTGATATTTTTCGTTGTTTCAGCCAGAGTGAGAGCGTCAACATCAACCGTTACTAAACAAATAAGTAAAGGTGAACAGGGTAACAGAGTTATTGAGAATTGGTTAAGTTTGCCAGTGGTGAAATCAACGCATCATCCATTACGCGGATTGCTGATATGTTGCAAACCACTGAAAACTCCCATTACCCGACACTCCCTACCTCCAGCGTTGGCCTGTTTTTCTGCTTATGGAGCGGGCTGTGGCGCCCCGGAAAGTTCTGGCATCAGCGCAGCTTTCGTAGAAAGTTTATGCTGCGTTCACTGGTGATGCCGCGTTTATCACGCCAATGGATGGCAGAAATGGCGAAATGGCCCGACCTCGAACGCCTGTTATTAATTCAGCCGCGCCTGCCGGTTCGCCTGCACCGCCCTTATCTGGCCGTCAATCTTGATCGCCATCAGTTGCTGGATGCCCTGCGCTATCATTATCATACGCTGCGCCAGGCGCTGACCACGGATGAGTTACAGCGCTACTTCGCCCACGCAGGCATTCCGCTGGCAGAAATCGAAGGCAAAGACGGCGAAATCTTTACCCTCCATTTTGCGTCCGTCATCTCACTGGATAAAGAGGGGGAAAGCACGATTCTGCTGCGCAACGCGCGCAATGAAATGCTGGCGGAAATTACTTTCACCATTTGCGAATATGAAGGTAAGCGCACGCTGTTTATTGGCGGCTTGCAGGGCGGGAAAACCGAGCAGTCACAGCAGGATATTCATCAGGCGACCAAAGCCTGTCACGGCCTGTTCCCGAAGCGCGTGGTGATGGAAGCGGTGTGCAGCTTTGCCCAGCGCTGGCAGATGGAGCAAATTCTCGCAGTGAGCAATCAGGCGCACATTTACCGCAGCCTGCGTTATCGCGATAAAGAGAAAAAAATCCACGCGGATTATGACAATTTCTGGGAAGCTGTCGGCGGGGTGAACGATGAGCGTGGTTATTACCATTTACCGCTCTCCGTCGCCCGTAAAGACGAAGCGGATATCGCCAGTAAAAAACGCGCGGAATATCGCCGCCGTTACGCGCTGCTGGACAGCATCACCAGCCAGATCCAGCAGCGCTTCAATATTTAGTCGG
Organism: Pseudocitrobacter sp. 2023LY-00077; assembly: GCF_055796175.1. Classification (NCBI taxonomy): domain Bacteria; kingdom Pseudomonadati; phylum Pseudomonadota; class Gammaproteobacteria; order Enterobacterales; family Enterobacteriaceae; genus Pseudocitrobacter; species Pseudocitrobacter sp. 2023LY-00077. The sequence continues at coordinate 106,584 of NZ_JBSPEI010000009.1, forward strand.
CTTTCCCGCGCGCCAGCCAGATAACCCGCGAGAACATTTTTCGCAGCAGCGTCGGTACGGCGTCCACGCCGCGCCGCCCTGCTTCCATCGCCACCTCAATGGCCAGGTCAGGTTTTGAGGAGCGGTGAATCGCTTTGGTGATCACCCGGCGCATGTTCATGGGAATATTCTCCGGCAACTGCGCCACCCGATGGTAAACATCAGAGAAACCCTGACGATACATAAAGTGTTCCATATCCAGCGCCGGGAGCGTCGTCAGGTAGTGACGCTCCTGTTCCCTGTCATTATTGAGCAGGCCGCGCACGGTCGCGGCGTACTTCTTACCGGCCTCATCGCCATCCACCAGCACGTGCCACTCAATCCCCATTCGCCGGGCGAATTTAATCAACGGCTTCAGGCCTGACTGGGCAAATTCAATAACTTTAACGCCTTCGGCATCGAAGTGATGACCACACTGGCGCGCCAGTTCGTTAATGACCCAGGTTTCGGTTTCGCCCTCCACCAGCAGCCAACAGCGCGCAAACAGCGACGACGCGCGATTAAAGCGAATGTGGAACGAAATGCGGCGGCTGTCGTCGGGGTTCATACCGCCCGGCCCTAAACGCCACGCCGCCACGCGGGAGGATTCACGCACCAGACGGCATACGTGTTCCATCGGCGTTAACGATAATAGCTCGCCAGAATTGGTGGTGGTCACGCGCTGTAGCGGCAGCAGATTGAGTAAATTCCACGCCACCGACAGCATGATCGGGTGTAGTCGCGTTTCCGGGTCTTCAATTAACAGCAACGGACGCGCGTCTTTATCGAGGCGTACGGTGCCTTTTGCCTGCAATAACGTGGAAAAGAGCGCGAGAAGGATCATCCGGTGGCTGCGTGCGCCAGGTTTATCAATCATTCGGTTGATGATATCGAGATAACGCCAGCTTCGCTGTTCATCGTGAGAGCGCTGACGCATCAGGCGGTTGCGCGCTTCATCCGAGCCTTGTTCAGAGAAGTAGTGCTCCAGCAGTTGCACCATCGCCGACAGCCCCTGACGAATTTGTGCATCGCTCAGATTTTGCGGGCTGGAAACCAGCTCGCGGGAGAGAAAATCAAGCTGTTGCGCGGTCACTTCGACGTCCGGCGTATTAGGCACGGTGCCGTTGCGAATGCGGCGCATAAAGCGCGCGTCGCGCAGGCGCAGCACTGGCATCAGGCGAATCAAATGGCGCGCCATCGCATCGATATCGTCCAGCTCCAGCGCATGCCCGTTGCTGTCGATAAAACTGCGCAGCGTCATGACGCTGTCATCCGCGCCCAGCTCACCTTCCAGACGGTAAAACAGACGATGATAACCATCTTCGCCGCGCGACCAGCAATCGGCCAGCGGGCGGTAGCGCCGCCCACGATAACGCCCCGGTTCAGATTCGCGGAAGGTCAGAATAATATGCAAATGATGTTCGCGGCCCTTCACATCGCCTGGCGGAAACCAAAAATCGTTACGCACAAAGTGATAGAGCTCATCACGAGGAGATAACAGCAGGGTTAACGCGTCCAGCAGGCTCGATTTGCCCCAGGCGTTCTCGCCAATCAGGACGTTGTTTTGCTCAAGCATTAATGACAATCGATTAATGCCACGAAAACCGACAATTTCTACGCGTTCAAGAAGCATGTCCCCTCCGTTTAGCTACCGCCTTTTCCTTCTGTTATCGGGAGTATATACGCAAAAACATTCAAGTTGCGTCAAGCCGTTAAGAGAGTGCGGCATTGATACGGATCCGGACTGCCCGGTCGCAACGCGACGGTGCTTTTCGCTAACACAAAAATGTGAGAGTAAACAGATAATGCTACCAATGAATATTCTTAAAAGAATGCACTACACTCTATTCAACCACGCAGATTGTTTAAGGAATAACATCACATTGCCTTACATCAAATTTAACGTATAAATTTAACTGGTGAAGGGATGACAACGTTTTTAAAATAACGACTTCTATACTCGGCTTTATTCTGTTGGCATTGCGGTGATTCTGCTCACTTTCCCTGCCAGCAGTAATGTCGTGGGTATAAATTGTGTCGTCACCCCTTTCTGACGATAAATAATGTACAGAGAGAATTTTCTCATCCTGTACGTGCTTTTTTATTGAGGTGGTTATGTTTAGAAAATTAGCTGCAGAGTTCTTCGGTACTTTCTGGCTGGTGTTTGGTGGTTGCGGTAGCGCCGTTCTGGCTGCGGCATTCCCGGAACTGGGTATCGGTTTCGCGGGCGTGGCGCTGGCATTCGGTCTGACCGTGCTGACCATGGCGTTCGCTGTCGGTCATATCTCCGGCGGTCACTTTAACCCGGCCGTTACGCTGGGCCTGTGGGCGGGCGGTCGTTTCCCGGCGAAAGACGTTATCGGCTACATCGTGGCGCAGGTTATCGGCGGTATCGTCGCTGCGGCAGTGCTGTATCTGGTGGCCAGCGGTAAAGCAGGCTTCGACGCTGCGGCAAGCGGCTTCGCGTCTAACGGCTATGGCGAACATTCACCGGGCGGCTTCTCTATGCTTTCCGCTATCGTCATTGAAATCGTGCTGACCTGTGGCTTCCTGCTGGTCATCCACGGCGCGACCGACAAACATGCGCCGGCAGGCTTTGCACCGATCGCTATCGGCCTGGCGCTGACTCTTATCCACCTGATCAGCATCCCGGTTACCAACACCTCTGTTAACCCGGCGCGTAGCACCGCGGTCGCTATCTTCCAGGGCGGCTGGGCGCTGCAACAGCTGTGGCTGTTCTGGGTTATGCCGATTATCGGCGGTATCCTCGGTGGCCTCATCTACCGTACTCTGCTGGAAAAACGCGACTGATTTACGCTGCGTTTGATGAAAAGCCCGCTATGCGGGCTTTTTTTTGTGTCGGATGGCGCTACGCTTATCCGACCTACTTCATCACCGCCCCGTAGGCCCGGTAAGTGCAGCGCCACCGGGCAGGTTTGATATTTGATGCCAATTTCGGTAGTGTCATTGCCGCTCAATACACACTGCAAGGAATAGACCGCTCATGTTGTCGGGACTGCTGATCATTCTTGTACCCCTGATTCTGGGTTACCTGATCCCCCTCACCCATCGCCCCACGCTTCAGCTGATTAATCGACTGCTTAGCTGGATTGTTTACGTAATCCTCTTTTTGATGGGCGTGAGCCTGGCATTTCTCGATAATCTGGCCAGCAATCTGTTGGCTATTTTCTACTATTCCTCTATCAGTATTGTGGTTATTTTGCTGTGTAATATTGCAGCACTTTTCTGGCTCGAAAAGTCGCTGCCCTGGCGTCACCATCATCAGCAGGAAAAATTACCTTCACGCCTCGCAATGGCGCTGGAATCATTAAAACTGTGCTTTGTGGTAGTCGGTGGTTTTGTCGTGGGTTTAACTGGCCTCTCATTTTTACAACACGCGACCGCCGCCAGCGAATATACGCTTATTTTCCTTTTGTTCCTTGTGGGTATTCAACTGCGCAATAGCGGCATGACGCTAAAACAGATTGTCCTCAATCGCCGTGGGATGATTATTTCCGTGGTGGTGATGGTAAGTTCTTTAATTGGCGGAGCGATTAATTCCCTGATTCTCGGTCTGCCGTTAAAAACCGGGCTGGCGATGGCGTCCGGATTTGGCTGGTACTCCCTTTCCGGCATTATGACCACCGATGCTTTTGGCCCGGTGATTGGCAGCGCCACTTTCTTTAACGATCTGGCACGCGAACTCATTGCCATTATGCTCATTCCGGCGCTGGTGCAGCGTAGTCGTTCTACGGCACTCGGTTTGTGCGGTGCGACGTCAATGGACTTCACACTCCCTGTTCTTCAGCGCTCCGGCGGCGTGGAAATGGTGCCGCCCGCGATTGTTCACGGCTTTGTGTTGAGCCTGCTGGTTCCCCTGCTGATGGCCTTCTTCACCGCCTGATTACCCCCATGGCGGTAGCCTTCGCTGCCGCCAAAATTGCGCTAAATCAACCTCCCTTTAACTAGCCATAAAAACCGCTTTTCAACCACATGGCTCAGGCTTACCCTTAAACATGTATATTAAATATAACTTTAAAAGGTATGACCATGTTTTGTGTGCAATGTGAACAAACCATCCGTACTCCGGCAGGAAACGGCTGCGCGTACTCGCAGGGTATGTGCGGTAAAACCGCCGAAACGTCCGATCTTCAGGACCTGTTGATTGCCGCTCTGCAAGGCCTCTCCGCCTGGGCGGTGAAAGCGCGTGAATATGGCATTGTCGATCATGCGATTGATAACTTTGCGCCGCGCGCCTTCTTCTCCACGCTGACCAACGTTAACTTCGATTCTCCGCGCATCGTCGGCTACGCACGTGAAGCCATCGCCCTGCGTGATGCACTGAAAGCCCAATGTCTGGCCGTTGATGCCAGCGCAAGCGTGAATAACCCGATGGCCGATCTGCAACTGGTCAGCGATGATTTAGGCGCACTGCAACAGCAGGCGGCCGAATTTACCCCGAACAAAGACAAAGCAGCGATTGGCGAGAACATCCTCGGCCTGCGTCTGCTGTGCCTGTACGGCCTGAAAGGCGCGGCAGCTTACATGGAGCACGCGCACGTTCTCGGTCAGTACGACAACGATATCTACGCGCAGTATCACAAAATCATGGCGTGGCTGGGCACCTGGCCTTCCGATATGAACGCTCTGCTGGAGTGCTCAATGGAAATCGGCCAGATGAACTTCAAAGTAATGAGCATTCTGGATGCCGGTGAAACCACCAAATATGGTCACCCGACGCCGACTCAGGTGAACGTCAAAGCGACCGAAGGGAAATGTATTCTGATTTCCGGTCACGACCTGAAAGATCTCTACAATCTGCTGGAACAAACCGAAGGCACCGGCGTTAACGTTTATACCCACGGTGAAATGCTGCCAGCACACGGCTACCCGGAACTGCGTAAATTCAAACATCTGATCGGCAACTACGGTAGCGGCTGGCAGAATCAGCAGGTGGAATTCGCCCGCTTCCCTGGCCCTATCGTGATGACATCTAACTGCATCATCGACCCGACTGTTGGCGCATACGACGACCGTATCTGGACCCGTAGCATCGTCGGCTGGCCGGGCGTGAGCCACCTCGAAGGCGACAACTTCGGGCCGGTTATTGCCCAGGCACAGCAGATGGCGGGCTTCCCGTACAGCGAAATCCCGCACCTGATCACCGTTGGTTTCGGTCGCCAGACGCTGCTGGGCGCAACGGATACTCTGATTGACCTGGTGAGCCGCGAAAAACTGCGTCACATCTTCCTGGTCGGCGGCTGCGATGGCGCGCGCGGCGAACGTAACTACTTCACCGATTTCGCCACCAGCGTGCCGGACGATTGCCTGATCCTGACCCTGGCGTGCGGGAAATACCGCTTCAACAAACTGGACTTCGGCGATATTGAAGGTCTGCCGCGTCTGGTGGATGCCGGTCAGTGTAACGATGCATACTCCGCAATTATCCTGGCGGTGACGCTGGCGGAAAAACTGGGCTGTGGCGTCAATGACCTGCCGCTCTCCCTGGTGCTCTCCTGGTTCGAACAGAAAGCGATCGTCATTCTGCTGACTCTGCTGTCGCTGGGCGTGAAAAACATCGTTACTGGCCCAACCGCACCGGGCTTCTTCACGCCGGACCTGCTGGCAATCCTCAACGAGAAGTTTGGTCTGCGTTCTGTGACCACCGTTGAAGAAGATATGAAGCAGCTGCTGAGCGCGTAAGGAGTAAACGATGACGATGCCAACCCCTCAATGTCCGTGGCGGATGCAGGTACACCACATCCACCAGGAAACACCGGATGTATGGACGCTGTCACTGCTGTGTCACGACTACTATCCGTACCGCCCTGGCCAGCATGCGCTGGTGAGCGTGGGTAACTCGGCCGACACCCTGCGCGCGTATACCCTCTCATCGACGCCGGGCGTGAGCGAATACATTACGCTGACCGTTCGTCGTATCGACGATGGCGCAGGCTCCCAGTGGCTGACCCGCGATGTCAAACGCGGCGATTACATCTGGCTGTCTGATGCGATGGGCGAGTTTACCTGTGACAATGAGCCGAACGACCGTTTCCTGCTGCTGGCAGCCGGTTGCGGGGTGACGCCGATCATGTCGATGCGTCGCTGGTTGGCAAAATATCGCCCGCAGGCTGACGTGCAGGTTATCTTCAACATTCGCTCGCCACAGGATGTGATTTTCGCCGACGAATGGCGCAACTATCCGGTCACGCTGGTGGCAGAAAACAATGCCACCCATGGTTTTGTCTCTGGTCGTCTGAGCCGTGAACTGCTGCAAAGCGTGCCGGAGATTGCGTCTCGCACCGTGATGACCTGCGGTCCCGCGCCGTACATGGACATGGTGGAGAAAGAGGTGAAAGCGCTCGGCGTAACCCGCTTCTTTAAAGAGAAGTTCTTCACGCCGGTGGCCGACGCCGTTAACAGCGGTCTGAAATTCACCAAACTGCAACCGGCACAGGAGTTTTACGGCCCGGTAGGCACGACGCTTCTGGAAGCGATGGAAAGCAACAAAGTGCCGGTACAGGCCGCTTGCCGCGCAGGCGTGTGCGGCTGCTGCAAAACCAAAGTGGTGTCTGGCGATTACACCGTCACCAGCATCATGACGCTGAGCGAGCAGGAAATCGCCGACGGATACGTGCTGGCGTGCTCCTGTCATCCGCAGGGTGATTTAGTGTTGGCGTGATCCCGAATGTGAAAAGCCACCGGCCATAACCGGTGGCTTTTTTTAAAATGCTTTGACGTACAGAAAATTGACGATTGCCGCATTACGACTGCGGTTGCGCACTTCCGTTTCCGTGTAGACATTAAGCGTCAACGTATCCGTTGGCGAATATCCCCACATCACACCAGGCCCTATTCCCAATACCTGTTCCCGTGAATCTTTTAACGTATCGCTATTCACTTTATCGTCGGTGATCTGCTTCAGATAGTAACCATTAATACCGACGTGCCACGTCGGCGCCACCTCATATTCACTGGCAAAGTTGAGCCACACCAGTTGCCCCGCCTGGGTGTCATTCACACTACCGTCTCGCCAGGTAAGCGGCTGGCTGCTGGCGGGATCATCATTCTTAAAGTTATACAGATATTGCAAGCGCCAGTTTACCGTCCAGCGTGGTTCAGGCAGCCAGGTGGCAGACCAGGTAGGCGTAAATGACCACTGATTTGCACCGGGGTTAATATCCCTGTTCGCATCATATTTCCCCGTAGGAACGTTAAAACCAATCTCAAAACGGTGAACAAAGACGGGTTCACCGCGCACGTTGGTTAGCGGGTGATATTGCAGATACGTTCCGATAAAGATATCCCCGACCCCGCCGCTGTTCGCTTTTAGTTTTGCCGGGCCACCAAAATGCGTATCAAACCCGACAAGTGGAATAATCAAATCCAGTCCCAGCGAAGCGCCATCGAAAGGCGAGTCGGCAAAGGTGTAGAGGAACTGGTGATTACTTACCCACACATCCAGCTTCATCGGATTGAACGCATCTATACGATTACCGCTGTTGTCGCGCAACTGATTAGCATGTGAGTAACGGTAATAACCCAGATAAGCAAACTGCCCCGGCTGTGCCGCCGGAAAACCATCATAAAAACTGGTAAACCCGGTATTTAGCCCTGCCGGCTGATTGACCGTCGGCGTGGCCCCCTGCGCCGGTGTCACGACAGCGACCAGAAAAAACGCGCAGGCAATACAACCTTCACGAAATGAAAGCATGGTTTATCTCTCTTAAGTAAGGAAAAACAGTGAGCTTTAAAGCGCCTCTTCCAGCGCGGCGTGTTCGGCGACATAATGCGTCGCGGTGCCGTCGGGTAGCCACTTGCGTAACAGGGGATAAAGCAGGAATGTCATAACCAGCGTGACAAGAAAACCACAGGGGAAAACCTGACTGTGAATCAGCGCAATCCCGACCGCGCTTGAAACCATCAGCGTAATCACCCCGGCCCAGTTGCAGTTTTCCACCTGAGTCGGTGGCCGCTGGCGACGCACCAGGTAGTAATCCGCAATCATCACGCCGCACAGCGCCATCGTCATGCAACCGAGCCAGGCAATCCACGCGGCGAATTGCTCAAGAATACCTGCGGCGATCATCAGCAAGGCCAGCACGTTGCCGAAGATAACCATCGCGGCGCGCCCCGGTTTCACGTTGAACAGGCTATCCACCAGGTTAACCAGCGCCAACGACCCCGAATAGGCGTTGATCGCCTGAGCTTTTGCCTGAGCGGCATAAATCGTCACAAACCCCACCATCCCTGCCAGGATAACGTAATAGGCGCCGGTGTTACCCATGGCGAAATGATGCGCCATGGCACTCGCCGCTTGCTGATTCAGTTCAGGATGTTTACGTAACAGGAAATCGACGATTTGCGGCAGGCTGCCAATAAAAATCAGCGCCCCCATTATTAACGTCAACAGGTTCTGTACCAAAGGGCCCAGTGCCGCCAGAATAGTGACATCTCTGCGACTACGGCTGTAGCGGCCAAAATCAGCACTAACCAGCGCAATAGTGCCAGCGGTTCCGCCGGTAAGCGCCAGCCCGGCGTCAAAATGCTGCCATGCACCACCGGGAATAATGCCCGGAAAGGCCAGCACGGCGGCCAGAGAAATCCCGTCAGTCACATAAATCTGGTAAATCATAAATGCCGTGATCGCCAGTGTGACCAACGTTAAGAAAAATGATGAGCGAAGGGCCAGCTTAATACCGAAAATCGCCAAAACGACCCACATGAGCGTCATCACCCCATAAAGCATAATTCGGGTGATTAGCGTGTCGTGCAAATCAAACATCAATAACGTGCCTTCATACAGCAGCGCATTTTCCAGGGCCAGAAAACCGAGCACCAGAAAGGAGAAGATAAATGAGCCTAATGCGGAGCCTTTAAATCCCAGGCCATAAAAACGCGACGTCAGGGTACTGGACATCCCGGTGCGATACGCGATTTGCCCCAGCAGTTTACCAAGAACAAAACCCAGCACGCCTGAAACCACACCGGCCAGCACCCCCATCTTGAAACCGGCCAAAACCACGGTGAATCCACCTACGGCAAACATCGCCAGCGCGGTCGCTACCCCCACCGTGCTCATTGAAAGGTGATAACCATTCTTTCGTTCCGCCACCGGAACACTGACCAGTGCATGGTCTTCTGCCCTGGCTGACAGGCTACTTTGTGTCACTGCATTACGCATGTTACCCCCGCAAGAAAATAACTCGCCAGATTGAACAAATATTCGACTAAAAGAGATACAGCAGAAATAAACGCGGGGACAAACCGGAATTGCAGTCACTAGCCGTTAAATGCAGGCAAATCATTTTTCGTGCTTCAGACCAAAAATTACACGTATCAGTTAAAGGCACAAATGGCTAAACCCATACAAATCAAAGGGAGAATAACCAGCACAATGTCCATCTTCGACTAAACTTGTTAGCGATATCACATTTCAGGAGATGGAAAACCATGAAGCAAACCGTTGCCGCTTACATTGCCAAAACCCTTGAACAGGCTGGCGTTAAACGCATCTGGGGCGTCACCGGAGACTCGTTAAACGGTCTGAGTGACAGTCTCAACAGGATGGGCACTATCGATTGGATGCCCACGCGCCACGAAGAAGTCGCCGCCTTTGCCGCAGGCGCAGAAGCGCAACTTACGGGCGAACTCGCCGTCTGCGCGGGGTCATGCGGCCCAGGTAACCTGCATTTAATCAACGGCTTGTTTGATTGCCACCGCAACCACGTGCCGGTGCTGGCCATTGCCGCCCATATTCCATCGAGTGAAATCGGCAGTGGCTATTTTCAGGAAACGCACCCGCAGGAGTTGTTTCGCGAATGTAGCCACTACTGCGAACTGGTTTCGTCACCCGAGCAAATTCCTCAGGTGCTGGCCATTGCCATGCGCAAAGCGGTGCTCAATCGCGGCGTATCGGTGGTTGTGCTTCCAGGGGACGTGGCGCTGAAAGCCGCGCCGGAAAGCGCCAGCAGCCACTGGTATCACGCTCCGCTCCCGGTGGTGACACCCGCCGAAGAAGAACTCGATAAACTGGCGCAACTGCTGCGCTACTCCAGCAATATCGCCTTCCTGTGCGGCAGCGGCTGCTCCGGGGCGCATAAAGAGCTGGTGGAATTCGCGGGCAAACTGAAAGCGCCGATTGTTCACGCCCTGCGCGGTAAAGAGCACGTCGAGTACGACAACCCTTACGATGTGGGCATGACCGGGCTGATTGGCTTCTCTTCGGGCTTCCACGCCATGATGAACGCCGATACGCTGATCCTGCTCGGCACACAGTTCCCTTATCGCCCGTTCTACCCCACGGATGCCAAAATCATCCAGATTGATATTAATCCCGCCAGCATTGGCGCGCACAGTAAGGTCGATATGGCGCTGGTCGGCGATATCAAATCGACACTTCGCGCCCTGCTGCCAAAACTGGAAGAGAAAACCGATCGCCGCTTCCTGGATAAAGCGCTGGAGCACTATCGCGATGCGCGCAAAGGCCTTGATGACCTCGCCAAACCCAGCGATAAAGCCATTCACCCGCAATATCTGGCGCAGCAAATCAGCCATTTCGCCGCTGATGATGCCATCTTCACCTGCGATGTCGGCACGCCAACCGTCTGGGCCGCGCGTTATCTGAAAATGAACGGCAAACGCCGCCTGCTCGGTTCGTTTAACCACGGTTCGATGGCGAATGCCATGCCGCAGGCGCTGGGCGCACAGGCAACTCACCCTGGACGCCAGGTGGTGGCGATGTGCGGCGACGGCGGCTTCAGCATGCTGATGGGCGATTTTCTCTCCGTTGTGCAGATGAAACTGCCGGTGAAAATTTTCGTGTTTAATAACAGCGTTCTCGGCTTTGTGGCGATGGAAATGAAAGCGGGCGGTTACCTCACCGACGGCACCGAGCTGCACGACACTAACTTCGCCCGCATCGCCGAAGCCTGCGGTATTCCAGGTATCCGCGTGGAAAAATCGGCTGACGTCGATGAAGCGATTCAGAAAGCGTTCAGTATCGACGGCCCGGTGCTGGTTGATGTGGTGGTCGCCAAAGAAGAGCTGGCCATGCCGCCGCAGATTAAACTGGAGCAGGCCAAAGGGTTCAGCCTCTATATGCTGCGCGCCATTATTAACGGGCGCGGCGATGAAGTGATGGAGCTGGCGAAAACTAACTGGCTCAGGTAAAACTATCGACATTCTCCTCAGTTACAAGGAAATGTCATGATCGATTTACGCAGTGATACCGTTACCCGGCCGAGCCGTGCCATGCTCGAAGAGATGATGGCCGCCCCGGTTGGGGATGATGTGTATGGCGACGACCCTACCGTCAATGAACTCCAGCGCTACGCTGCCAGTCTTGCCGGAAAGGACGCCGCCCTCTTTTTACCCACCGGTACCCAGGCGAACCTGGTGGCGCTGCTCAGCCACTGCGAGCGCGGCGAGGAGTACATCGTCGGCCAGGGTGCGCATAATTATCTTTATGAAGCTGGTGGTGCTGCGGTGCTCGGCAGTATTCAGCCACAGCCGATTGACGCAGCTGCAGACGGCACGCTGCCGCTCGATAAAGTCGCGGCGAAAATTAAAGCCGATGATATTCACTTTGCGCGCACCAAACTGCTGAGCATTGAAAACACCCATAACGGCAAAGTGTTGCCGCGCGATTATCTGCGCCAGGCGTGGGAATTCACCCGCGAGCGCAAGCTCGGGCTGCACGTCGACGGCGCGCGCATTTTCAACGCCGTAGTGGAATATGGTTGTGAGCTGAAAGAGATTGCGCAGTATTGCGATTCGTTCACTATTTGTCTCTCGAAAGGTCTCGGCACACCTGTCGGTTCATTACTGGTCGGCAGTCATGACTACATCAAGCGTGCGACGCGCTGGCGTAAAATGACCGGCGGCGGTATGCGTCAGGCCGGGATTCTGGCCGCCGCCGGGCTTTATGCGTTGAAAAATAACGTCGCACGTTTGCAGGACGATCATGACAATGCCGCCTGGCTGGCAGAGCAACTGCGTGAAATCGGTGCGGACGTGATGCGTCACGATACCAACATGCTGTTTGTCCGCGTGGGTGACAAGCAGGCTGCGGCGTTGGGCGCATTTATGCGTGAACGTGATGTGCTGATTAACGCCTCGCCGGTGGTGCGTCTGGTGACGCATCTCAACGTCAGCCGCGAGCAGCTCAGCGACGTGGTCAGCCACTGGAAAGCGTTTTTAGCCCAATAAGGAGAGTGACGTGCCGCAAACCGTTTTAGTCCTCGGTGCAAGTGGGTATATCGGCCAGCATCTGGTGGCGGAACTGAGCGCGCGCGGGTATACCGTGCGGGCGGCGGCGCGGCATATCGAACGCCTGGAAAAGCAGCAGCTTCCGGGCGTGAGCTGTCACTCGCTCGATCTTGAATGGTCGGTTACCCTTCCCGCCCTGCTTGAGGGCGTGGAGACGCTCTATTACCTGGTGCACGGCATGGGCGAAAGCCGTGACTTTCTCGCCCATGAGCGTCAGGTAGCGCTGAACGTGCGCGATGCGTTACGTCAGGTTCCGGTTAAGCAGATTATCTTTTTAAGCTCATTACAGGCTCCCGCACACGAACAATCGGAGCATCTGCGCGCCCGTCAGGCGACCGGGGATATTCTGCGTGAAGCGGGCATTCCGCTGACCGAACTGCGCGCCGGGATCATCGTCGGCGCGGGCTCTGCCGCTTTCGAAGTGATGCGCGATATGGTTTACAACCTGCCCGTGCTGACACCGCCGCGCTGGGTGCGCTCGCGCACGACGCCGATTGCGCTGGAGAACCTGCTGGTCTATCTGGCGGGGTTGCTGGAGCATCCAGCCTCAGAGCATCGCATCTTAGAAGCGGCGGGCCCGGAAGAGCTGACCTATCAGCAACAATTTGAGCGCTTTATGGCGGTAAGCGGGCGTCATCGTCTCTTAATTCCCATTCCTTTCCCGACAAGCTGGATCTCGGTGTGGTTCTTAAATGTGATCACCTCTGTGCCGCCGACAATTGCGAAAGCGCTGATCCAGGGCTTAAAGCACGATCTTCTGGCAGACGATCGCGAACTCCGCGCATTGATCCCGCAGAAATTGACAACGTTTGATGAAGCCGTACGCCAGACGCTGGAAGAAGAAAAGAAGCTGGTGAACTCCAGTGACTGGGGCTACGACGAACATGCGTTTGCCCGCTGGCGGCCCGAATACGGATATTTCGCCAAACAGGCGGGTTATACGGTAAAAACCCCGGCAAGCCTGGCGGCATTGTGGCAAGTGGTGAATCGACTGGGCGGTCGCGAAGGCTATTTCTTTGGCAATATTCTGTGGAAAACGCGTGCCGCGATGGATTTGCTGGTGGGTCATAAACTGGCGAAAGGCCGCCCCGCGCACGCGCGGCTGAAAACCGGTGACAATGTCGATAGCTGGAAAGTGATTATCGTCGAGCCGGAGAAACAATTGTCACTGCTGTTCGGTATGAAAGCGCCGGGTTTGGGGCGACTCAGTTTTACGCTGGTGGATAAAGGCGACCATCGTGAACTTGACGTTCGCGCCTGGTGGCATCCGCACGGTATGCCAGGATTACTCTACTGGCTGTTAATGATCCCCGCGCATCTGTTCATTTTTCGCGGTATGGCGCGGCGAATTGCCAGGCTTGCAGAAGAAATCACGGGCAAAAAAGAGGCATAAGCTCATTTCTTCTTAGTTTCCCATTGCATGAGAGTGAAATTCACGGAAAAATGCGCACGAAATTCTTTTTACACAGTGGATCGATATGAAGGTACTGGTTACCGGCGCGACCAGCGGGCTCGGCAGAAATGCCGTCGAGTATTTGCGCAACAAGGGCATCAGCGTCAGAGCGAGCGGTCGCAATGAAGCGATGGGCAAACTGCTGGAGAAAATGGGTGCGGAGTTTGTCCACGCCGATTTAACGGAACTGGTCTCTTCTCAGGCGAAAGTGATGCTCGCCGGTGTCGATACGCTGTGGCACTGCTCCAGCTTTACTTCTCCGTGGGGAACCCAGGAAGCCTTTGACCTCGCTAACGTGCGCGCCACGCGCCGTCTGGGCGAATGGGCCGTGGCCTGGGGCGTGCGCAACTTTATTCATATCTCTTCCCCATCGCTCTATTTCGATTATCACCACCATCGCGATATCAAAGAAGATTTTCGTCCGCACCGCTTTGCCTGCGAATTTGCCCGCAGCAAGGCGGCAGGTGAAGAAGTCGTGCAACTGCTGGCGCAGGCTAACCCAAATACGCGCTTTACCATTCTGCGTCCACAAAGCATTTTTGGGCCGCATGATAAAGTGTTTATCCCGCGTCTGGCGCAAATGATGCACCACTACGGCAGCGTGCTGCTGCCGCGCGGCGGCCATGCGATGGTCGATATGACCTATTACGAAAACGTGGTGCATGCCATGTGGCTGGCAAGCCAGCCACAGTGCGACGGCCTGCCTTCTGGCCGCGCGTATAACATCACCAACGATGAACCTCGCACGCTGCGCAGCATCGTTGAGCGTTTAATTGACGAGCTGGATATCAAGTGCCGGATCCGTTCCGTGCCCTACCCGATGCTGGATATGGTGGCGCGCAGCATGGAACGCTTTGGCAATAAATCCGCCAAAGAGCCTGCTCTCACCCATTATGGCGTTTCGAAGCTGAACTTTGATTTCACGCTGGATATCACCCGCGCGAAAGAAGAGCTGGGTTATGCGCCGATTGTGACGCTGAACGAAGGTATCGTGCGCACCGCCGAGTGGCTGGAAGATCACGGGAAGCTGCACCGCTAAATGCGAAAATGCCCGATGGCGCATCGGGCCTACAACGTGCAGTAAATGTAGGCCGGGCAAGCGCAGCGCCCCCGGCAAAGCCATCACCCCTGTCCATATTTCTCCAGCAACGCTTCCGCTATCGCCTGAGTTTGCGCATCCGCAATGCCGTTCCACAGCGTCGGGCGGAAGTGCATCTGGAATGCCATAATCACCCTTTTCTGCTGCGCTGGCGTCATATCCGGCGTCACTTCGTAACCGTAGCGCGACAACAGATCGAGCAACCCGGCAGTATCAACAGGCTGATACGGCGAGCGTCCGTTCAGGTAAAACGTGACCCGTTGTGAATCCGGCCAGGCACCAATTCCCTGCGCGGCAAGCTGCTGCCACGGAAAGAGCGGGCCGGGGTCATCTTTGCGCTGCGGGGCGATATCCGCGTGCGCCACCACGTTTTGCGGCTGGATGTCGTAGCGGGCGATAATATCTTTCGCCAGCGGGATCAGCGCCTCAATTTGCGAGGGTGAGAACGGCGCAAAATGCTTCACGCCTGCCGTTTTCTGCCAGCCACGGTTCTCAAGTTCGATACCCACGGAAGTGTCGTTAATTCGCGTTGCGCCGCGCCAGAAGCTGACTCCAGCGTGCCAGGCAAGTTTATCTTCCGGCACCAATTGCCAGATGCGAGGTTTCCCGTTGTGCATGGGTGGCACATCAGGAATGAGATAATGCGAACTCACATGTTTATCGGTGAGCGTCGCCAGCGAGACGTCAAAGTCGTCCGCCGTGTAGTGAATCACCAGCACTTTTACGCGCGGGTACGCGGCCTGCGCCGGATGACGGGTATCAAGCTGATACCCGGCTTTGTCGATCACGCCCTTTTCACCCGCACAGCCCACTAAAAAACTCGCGAGTAAAGCCAGCGTCAGGAAACGTTTCATCGGCGCGTTTTCACCGCCGTGCCGCTGACGCTCACCATCAGCATGCTGCTGTCTTTGCCGACGGTTTCATAATCGATGTCGATACCAACAATGGCATCTGCGCCCAGCGCTTTTGCCTGCTCGCCCAGCTCCTGAAAGGCGATTTCACGCGCTTTACGCAGCTCTTTTTCATAGGCACCGGAACGACCGCCCACAATGTCGCGAATGCCGGCGAAGAAATCGCGGAAAATATTGGCCCCGAGAATCGCCTCACCGGTGACCACGCCGCAATATTCCACAATGGTCTGGCCTTCCAGCGTCGGGGTGGTTGAGAATTGCATCGTTGTACTCCTTCTTTTAACGTTCAATGCCTTAGCGCAAACTGTCCTCTCCCATTATCGGACCGATGCGCTATGCTTGGAAAGGGATTCCATCATAATCGTATACACAAATCCTTCAGACTGCATCGCACAAACGACACGTTTGAAGGAGGATGTGTTGAGCTGCTTAAAAGGAAAAATTATGCGCTACTCCACTCTTGCACTCCTCCTCCCTGGCGTCATGCTGCTGAGCGCCTGTACCACCGTGACGCCAGCCTTTAAAGATATTGGTACACGAAGCGGGCCCTGCGTGGAAGGCGGGCCGGACGCCGTGGCACAAAAGTTTTACGATTATCGCATTCAGCATCGCAATAATGACCTCACGGCGCTTCGCCCATACCTGAGCGACGATCTGGCGAAAGTATTGAATGACAGCCGCAGCGACGCCAGCCACAGCGCACTGTTGCAGTCCGATCCGTTCTCCAGCCGCACCACGCCGGCAGACAGCGCCACCGTCGCCAGTGCATCCACGATTCCTAATACCGATGCGCGCAATATTCCTCTGCGCGTCAGCCTCAAACAGGGCACGCAAAGCTGGCAGGACGAAGTGCTGATGGTCCGCGAAGGCCAGTGCTGGGCGGTTGATGATGTGCGTTACCTTGGCGGCAGCGTGCACGCGCCAGCCGGAACGCTGCGCCAGTCGCTGGAAAAACGCTAACCCTCCCGTGCATCAACCGTCACATGGGTAAATTGTCTGGCATTCCGTGAGGAATGCCGACATTTCTGCCTCCCGCCTCGCCCACCCAACATTTTGTGCTAACTTTAAGTGTAACGCTGGTTTATATTTAAGTTTTAACGCACAAATATTGCATAACTATTCTGTCAAAGGTACTATTTGCGGCCTCAATTGCTGAAAACCTTCGAGAATTTAGCAACATTTTCGTTACATAATGAGCGGACAAAGCCGGGTTGAGCAGAAGGTTATTCTGCCGAAGCCTCCGGATACCGCAGCAACTGAGTGAGCCGCTGAACGGACGTTCAGGGTAAGTACCTACAGCTAACGCATCTTGACGAGTATCGATGAGCATTAAATTAAACGGCATTAACTGCTTCTACGGCGCGCACCAGGCGCTGTTCGACATCACGCTTGAGTGCCCGCAGGGTGAAACACTGGTACTGCTGGGGCCAAGCGGCGCGGGTAAGAGCTCGCTGCTGCGCGTGCTGAATCTTCTTGAGATGCCGCGCTCCGGCACGCTGAACATCGCCGGTAATCACTTTGATTTCGCCAAAGCGCCGTCGGATAAAGCGATTCGCGAGCTGCGCCAGAACGTCGGCATGGTGTTCCAGCAGTACAACCTCTGGCCACACCTCACCGTGGTGCAAAACCTGATTGAAGCGCCCTGCCGCGTGCTGGGCCTGAGTAAAGAAAACGCGATGGCGCGCGCCGAGAAACTGCTCGAGCGTTTACGCCTGAAGCCTTACAGCGATCGTTATCCGCTGCACCTTTCGGGTGGTCAGCAACAGCGTGTGGCGATTGCTCGCGCGCTGATGATGGAACCGCAGGTTCTGCTGTTTGATGAACCGACCGCGGCCCTCGACCCGGAAATCACCGCCCAGATCGTCAGCATCATTCGCGAACTGGCGGAAACCAACATTACACAGGTGATCGTCACCCACGAAGTGGAAGTGGCGCGAAAAACCGCCAGCCGCGTGGTGTATATGGAAAACGGCTATATCGTCGAACAGGGCGATAACAGCTGCTTCACCCAGCCACAGACTGAAGCGTTTAAGAATTACCTTTCTCACTGAAGAGACCCGGGACAATGACCATGAAAAAAGTACTGATTGCCGCACTGCTCGCAAGCGTAAGCCTTTCTGCTGGCGCAGCTCAGACCATCCGTTTCGCGACCGAAGCCTCCTATCCTCCGTTCGAATCAATGGATGCGAACAACAAGATTGTTGGCTTTGACGTCGACCTGGCGAATGCGCTGTGTAAAGAGATCGACGCCACCTGCACCTTCTCTAACCAGTCCTTCGACAGCCTGATCCCAAGCCTGAAATTCCGCCGCGTTGACGCGGTGATGGCAGGAATGGATATCACGCCTGAGCGTGAAAAACAGGTTCTCTTCACCACCCCGTATTACGACAACTCTGCGCTGTTCATCGGCCAGCAGGGTAAAGTCGCCAGCATTGATGCGCTGAAAGGCAAGAAAGTGGGCGTGCAGAACGGCACCACCCACCAGAAATTCATCATGGATAAACATCCGGAAATCACCACCGTACCGTACGATAGCTATCAGAATGCGAAACTGGATCTGCAAAACGGTCGTATTGATGCGGTCTTCGGCGACTCTGCCGTGGTGAACGAATGGCTGAAAGCCAACGCCAAACTGGCGGCCATCGGTGACAAAGTGACGGATAAAGACTACTTCGGCACTGGCCTGGGTATCGCAGTTCGTCAGGGCAACACCGAGCTGCAGCAAAAATTCAACGCTGCGCTGGAAAAAGTGAAAAAAGATGGCACTTATCAAACCATCTACAGCAAATGGTTCCAGAAGTAAGATCGGATGAACGAATTTTTTCCATTAGCAAGCGCCGCCGGGATGACCGTCGGCCTTGCCGTTTGTGCTCTGGTCATTGGGCTGGCGCTGGCGATGTTCTTCGCGGTATGGGAGTCAGCAAAATGGCGTCCTGTCGCGTGGGCGGGCTCGGCTATCGTGACCATCTTGCGTGGGCTGCCGGAAATTCTGGTGGTCCTGTTTATCTATTTCGGTTCCTCACAGCTGCTGCTGATGCTGTCGGACGGCTTCACGCTTAACCTTGGCGTGGTGCAAATTCCGGTGCAGATGCAGATCGAAAACTTCGACGTTAGCCCGTTCCTGTGCGGCGTGATTGCGCTGTCGCTGCTTTATGCTGCCTATGCCTCGCAAACCCTGCGCGGCGCACTGAAAGCGGTGCCGGTTGGCCAATGGGAATCCGGCCAGGCGCTGGGCCTGTCGAAAGCGGCGATTTTCTTCCGTCTGGTGATGCCGCAAATGTGGCGTCATGCGCTGCCGGGGCTCGGTAACCAGTGGCTGGTGCTGCTGAAAGATACCGCGCTGGTGTCGTTGATTAGCGTGAATGATTTAATGCTGCAAACCAAAAGTATCGCCACGCGTACGCAGGAGCCGTTTACCTGGTATATCGTCGCGGCGGCGATTTATCTGGTGATCACCCTGCTCAGCCAGTACATCCTCAAACGCATTGACCTGCGTACCACTCGCTTCGAACGGAGACCAGGCTGATGCTCGAGTATTTACCGGAACTGATGAAAGGGCTGCACACCAGCCTGACGCTGACCGTGGCGTCCATTGCGGTTGCGCTGATCCTGTCGCTGATTTTCACCATCGTTCTGACACTGAAAACGCCGGTGCTGGTCTGGATCGTGCGCGGTTATATCACCCTGTTTACCGGCACGCCGCTGCTGGTGCAGATCTTCCTGATTTACTACGGCCCGGGTCAGTTCCCGTCGTTGCAGGATTATCCGGGGCTGTGGCATTTGCTTTCTGAACCGTGGCTGTGCGCGTTAATCGCCCTGTCGCTGAACAGTGCTGCGTATACCACTCAGTTATTCTATGGGGCGATTCGCGCCATTCCTGATGGGCAGTGGCAATCCTGTAGCGCGCTGGGAATGAGCAAGAAAGATACGCTGGCGATTCTGCTGCCGTACGCGCTGAAACGCGCCTTGTCTTCCTACTCGAACGAAGTGGTGCTGGTCTTCAAAAGTACCTCGCTGGCCTATACCATCACGCTGATGGAAGTGATGGGCCACGGGCAGTTGCTGTATGGTCGTACCTACGACGTGATGGTCTTTGGCGCGGCGGGCGTCGTCTATCTTATCGTCAACGGTCTGTTGACGCTGCTGATGCGTCTGATTGAGCGAAAAGCGCTGGCATTCGAGCGCAGAAACTGATGACGATGATTGCATAAAGGCACAATCATAAAGCGGGCAACCTTATAAGTTGTCCGCTTTTTTTTATAATCAACAAAATAAAAAATCATTTTTATTGCATATAAATTCAAAAGCAGGCAGGATATATTCATGCCACACGCAGGGCAGCATCTTTTAATTTTGACAGACGGGAGCCTTACCGATGAAAAAGTTAGTTCTGGCCGCATTACTTGCCACCTTCGCCGCTGGCGCCAGCGCCGCTGATAAAATCAACTTTGGCGTTTCCGCAACTTACCCACCGTTTGAGTCGATGGATGCCAGCAATCAGATTGTCGGCTTTGATATCGATCTGGCGAAAGCGTTGTGCAAACAGATGCAGGCAGAGTGCACCTTCACTAACCATGCGTTCGACAGCCTGATCCCTGCGCTGAAATTCAAAAAATATGACGCCGTAATTTCCGGCATGGATATCACTCCGGAACGTAGCAAGCAGGTCGCATTCACCGAGCCATACTACGCCAACTCCGCACTGGTCATCGCAAAGAAAGATACCTATAAAACCTTCGCTGACCTGAAAGGCAAACGCATCGGGATGGAAAACGGCACCACACACCAGAAATACCTGATGGATAAACATCCGGAAGTGAAAACCGTGGCGTATGACAGCTACCAGAACGCGATTATCGACCTGAAAAATGGCCGTATTGATGGTGTGTTTGGTGATACCGCGGTGGTGAACGAGTGGCTGAAAACGAACCCGCAGCTGGGCGCAGCGACCGAGAAAGTGACCGATCCGCAATACTTCGGCACGGGTCTGGGCATTGCGGTTCGTCCGGATAACAAAGCCCTGCTGGAAAAACTGAACGGCGCGCTGAAAGCGATTAAAGCTGACGGCACGTATCAGAAAATCAGCAATCAGTGGTTCCCAGAGTAATATCTCTTCGCCGGATGGCGGCTACCCCGCCATCCGGCAACTACCGCCCACACGGAAGCCAAAACCGAAAACACGCCCCGCCCGTCGATTCCACCAGCCCAATGCCCCCACCGTGCAGTTCCAGCATTTTTTTGACGATCAGCAAACCTAACCCACCGCGCTTCTCGCGCGTCGCCTGCTGGCTGAGCGCCGAAGGGCGAACAAAAAGCTGTTCCCGCACCGCTGCATCAATGCCTGGCCCGCTGTCGGCCACTTCCATCTGCAACCGTTCCTCCTGCTGCCAGATTTTCAGGCGGATCGTTCCACCCGGCGGCGTATGACGAATCGCGTTATCAAGCAAATTGGTCACCACGCGCTCCACCATCGAGAGATCGGCGTTGATCAGCGGTAAATGCCCGGGGATCTCCGTCTGTAAGGTGATTTTGCGCGTCTCAAGGGAGAGATCAAATTTTTGCACCACATCGGAAACCAGTTCACTCAGGGCAAAGCGCTCCCGCTGCGGTTTAATCGCCCCATGCTCCAGCCGGGCCAGCTCAAACAGCTCCTGCGAAAGATGACGCACTTTGTGCCCCTGACGCAGGGCGATTTCCAGATAATGCCGGGATTCTTCTGGCGTCAGCGTCGCGGCTTTCATTGACAGGGTTTCGAGATAACCTAATAGCGAAGTGAGCGGCGTGCGCAGGTCATGCGAAATATTGGCGATAAACTCGCGCCGCTGGCGATCGCTGTCGGCCAGTTCATCCCACTGCGAGGCAATCTTGCGCGCCAGCTCGATAAACGTATTGCGCAGCAACGCCACTTCATCGCCCGGCTTTTCGACCGTTGGCTGGGTTGCCAGATGTTTAATCGCGCTAATGCTGTCCTGATCGATACGGCTGGCCTCGCGCGTTAGGGCATTCACCGGGCGCGTCACCCACTGACGCACCAGCATCGCCACCAATACACCGACGCCTGCAACCAACAACAGCGCCCACAGCAGCGTGCTCCACAGGGTCTTATGCCAGGCATTTTCTGCCAGCGCGTTGAGTTCTTCACCTTGCAAAATGATGTACAGATACCCGCGCAGTTCACCATCCTGACGCAGCGGCGCGGCGCTGAAGACTTTATGCTTATCAGCACTGCGCGGGTCGTCGCCATACACTGGCATCGTACCCTGATTCAGGAACTGTTCGACGGGGGCGAGCGCGACGCGCTGGCGTTTGATATGCCCGGGTGGCGCGGCATCGGCCAGAATCTCGCCGTCGGGCGAGATAACATAGAGCTCCACGCTGGGGTTAAAGGTCATCAGACGGTCAAAGAGCGGTTTTAACGTGTTGCGATCCGCCCTGCCCTGCGCATCCATCAGCGGCTCGCTGCGTACAATTTGCTGCGCCAGATTCGCCGACAGCCGCTGCACCATCGCATTACCAAACTGCATGCTGCTGTAGAGTTGCACCGCCCCGGCGATGGTTGCGCACAATACCAGCAGCAGAATAAACAGTAGCGTTAAGCGCTGGCTCAGGCTCAGTTTCGCTTTCATGCCGGGCCTCCAACAAAACGATAGCCTTTGCCCCAGACGGTCAGAATGATTTCCGGCTCGGCGGCGTTATGTTCGATTTTGACGCGCAGGCGGTTAATATGCGTATTCACCGTGTGTTCGTAGCCTTCATGCTGATAGCCCCACACCTGCTCCAGCAGATCAAGGCGCGAGAAAATTTTCCCCGGATGGCGGGCGAAGAACCACAGTAAATCAAATTCGCGCGGGGTGAGATCGACCAGATTACCGCGCAAACGCACGCTACGCGCCAGCGGGTCGATCACCAGACCATGGGCGGCAATAGTGCCGCTGGTTTGCTGCACATCCTGCCCCATTGCCTGCTGGCGACGGAACAGTGCTTTGATACGCGCCACCAGCTCCTGTACCGAGAAAGGTTTTGCCAGATAATCATCGGCCCCGGTTTCAAGGCCCAGAATCCGCTCCGTTTCGCTGCTGCGCGCGCTGATGATAATCACCGGCAGATAGCGCCCGCGCTCGCGAATGCGCTGGCAAATCGTCAACCCATCGACGTTAGGCAGCATTAAATCAAGGATAACCATATCCCATTGCGTCTGCTCCAGGCGCTGCAACGCCCTGCCGCCGTCCTCTTCATGGACGATGGTATAGCCTTCATCTTCAAGGTTGAGTTGCAGCAGCGTGGCGATATCGCGATCGTCTTCCACCAGCAGGATCTGTTTTGCCGTCATCAATCAGTGCCTTTTCCATCTCTTCTGAGATAAAGCTTACCTGATTTCCGTCCGGCAAAAGTTCACATTTTGTTTAACTTCCGCTTTTTACCAGCAGGGTAAGCACTTCGTAGTGGGCGGTATGCGGGAACATGTCGAACAGCTGAACCCGCGCGATGCGGTAGCCCGGCAGACTGGCAATATCTTTCGCCATCGTCTGAGCGTTACAGCTGGAGTAGATAATAAACGGCGGGGCCATCTGGCTTAAGTAATCGCACAGCGCTTTACCAATGCCCCGACGCGGCGGATTAACCAGCACCAGCTCGGGCACGTCACCCTGGGCGGTGGCAAACTGCGTGGAATCAAGCGCCTGAAACTGAAGCTTAGTGAGCCCCAGTTGTGCCGCAGACTGCTTCGCACAGGCGATGGCTTCCGGGGCAATTTCGATACCGGTGAGGGTCATCTCCGGTGTCGCGCAGTGCAGACCAAAACCGCCGACGCCACAGAAGAGATCCCACATGTGCGTGACCGGCAGTGCGCGCACCCAGTCGCGTGCCGTCGCGTATAAGGCGCTGGCAACGGTCGGGTTGGTCTGGAAGAAACTTTGCGGACGGATCCACAGCGGTACGCCATTAAACGTTTCCGCCAGCGCCTGCTGTTCGGTGAAGAAAATCTCCTGCTCGCCTTCCATGATCGCCATGTGTACCGGCTGAATATTGGCGGTGATCACTTTCAGCTGCGGTAACTGCGCCTGCAACGCGGGCAGCGCAGCGTGCAGCTGTTCAAGCTTACTTTCTGAGCGCAGCACAAAGCGCAGCATCATGCCGCCATCGCGCTGGCTTTCGGTCAGCAGCAGATACTTCAGCTCGCCGCGTTTACGCGCGACGTTATAGGGCGTGAGCCCGGCGCGGGCAATGAACGGTTTGAGCGCGGCGAAAACCGGCGCGAAAGAGTCGGGATACAGCGGGCAATCGGTCAGGTCAACCGGCGTGCCGTCGCGATGCAGCATGCCCAGCAGCGGTTTTTCCACGCTGCCGCTGACCACCATTTTGGCTTTATTACGAAAGCCCTGCTCCGGCCCGCTGACGGGTGCGCACCACGACGCCACCGTCTGCCCGGCCAGCAGCGTGTGGAGATCGTTCATTTTGGCGGCGAGTTGATCGTTTACCGGCTGTTCAATCCACTGACAGGAGCGACAGCGACCCGCGTCATAAAGTGCGCACTGCATACAAAGACCTTCAGAAATTCAGGGGCGGCGATTGTATCACCGTTATTGGAAGCGGAAAAACCGTCGACTGTGTGCCGGGACAAAAAGCAGGAACAGGACCAGCATATCCGGCATTTTCTGCATCACCAGCGAGCGGAATATTTCACGTTTTGACTCCCCGGCGATGCTGAAAAGTTCCGGGTATCCATAACCCAGCGACGCGGCCCATAAATAGCTGGCAGCGATAATTTGCGTCAGCAGATAGAGCCAGCGCGCCCAGTTGCGCCCTTTTACCACCGAAAACGCACACCAGATTTCAACAAACACCAGAATCAGGCTCGCCAGAAACACCAGCGTCAGGTTCCAGGTTTGCACGCTGCGATGAATAAAATCGAGGAGTCCGCGCAGACCCAGCAGATTGAAAATCATCAGCAGATCGAGGCAACGGATCAAAATAATGGCGAGCGCCGCCACCTGCACCAGAGCAGGAACGTTTAAGCTGGCATGTGAACGGCCGGTTTTAGCAAAGAATCCCAAGATGTCGTCTTCCGTGAAAACGGTTCCCTGCGGACAGGGAACCGAATACAACCTTCCTTAATTTTAAGAGGATTATCCTTGTCTTGCACGCTGGATATCACGCGTACGTTGTTTTTCTGCGCGCGCCATCAGGTACCAGGCGATAAATCCGACAATTCCTACTACCGCGAGAATGAGCGTCGCCAGGGCGTTGATTTCCGGGTTGACGCCCATACGCACGTTGGAGAAGACCAGCATCGGCAGCGTGGTCGCCCCTGGCCCGGAAACGAAGCTGGCAATCACCAGATCGTCCAGCGAGAGCGTAAACGCCAGCAGCCAGCCCGAGATCACCGCCGGCATAATCATCGGCAAAGTAATGATAAAGAACACTTTCAGCGGCGTCGCCCCGAGGTCCATCGCCGCTTCTTCAATCGAGCGGTCCAGCTCACGCAGCCGCGACGAAATCACCACCGCCACATACGCCGTACAGAACGTGACGTGCGCCAGCCAAATGGTGAGCATGCCGCGATCGGACGGCCAGCCGATGGCGTGACCGAGCGAAACGAACAGCAGTAATAACGATAAACCGGTGATCACATCAGGCATCACCAGCGGCGCGGTTATCATAAAGGCAAAGCCGTTGGAGCCGCGAAAACGGCCAAAACGCACCATCACCACCGCCGCAATCGTGCCCAGAATTGCCGCCATCGTTGCCGCGCAGGCGGCAATAGTCAGGCTAATCCCTACCGCGCTCATCATTGCATCATCGCGGAACAGTTCGCCGTACCAGCGCGTTGACCACCCCGCCCATACCGTCACCAGCTTTGAGCTGTTGAAGGAGTAAATCACCAGCATCAGCATCGGCGCATACAGAAACGTAAATCCGAGCACCAGAATCAGAATTCGCCATGGTGAGCGGACGACCGGTAAGTTGTTCATCCGTGTTCTCCCATCTGTTTTTGCTGATGTTTGTGGAACCACATAATCGGCACAATCAGCAGCAGGAGCATGACGATCGCCACCGCCGACGCCACCGGCCAGTCGCGGTTGTTAAAGAACTCCTGCCACAGCACGCGGCCAATCATGATGCTATCCGGGCCGCCGAGCAGTTCAGGTATCACAAACTCCCCCACCGCCGGAATAAACACCAGCATCGATCCGGCAATAATCCCGCCTTTGGTTAACGGCACAATCACGCTGAAGAAGGTTTTCAGCGGCCTTGCGCCCAGATCCAGCGAGGCTTCCACCAGCGAGTAATCAATCCGCGTCAACGCCGTGTAGATAGGCAGCACCATAAACGGCAGATAGGCGTACACAATGCCGATATACACCGCGAGATTGGTGTGCAGGATCTCCAGCGGCTGGTCGATAATGCCCGCCCATTGCAGGAAATTACTCAGCACGCCGTTGCCTTTCAGGATGCCCATCCAGGCATAAACGCGAATCAAAAACGACGTCCACGACGGCAGGATCACCAGCAATAACAGAATATTGCGCGTCGATGGTTTACTGTGCGCCACCGCCCACGCCAGCGGGTAGCCCAACAGCAGGCAGAAGATCGTCGAAATAGCCGCCACCTGCAACGACTGGAAATAGGCCTCGATGTACAAGGGATCGTCGGTCAATTGCAGGAAGTTGCCAAAATTAAGCGACAGCGTAAGCTGCCCGTCGTCCCACGACATGAGATCCGTATACGGCGGGATCGCGCGCGCCATCTCGGCTAGGCTGATTTTGAATACCGTTATAAATGGCAGCAAAAACAGCAAAATTAGCCAGATAAACGGCAGCGCGATAACCAATTTACGCCCGTGCGCGACGTTCATACGCGTAAGCCACTGGGCAAAGCCCGCAGGTTTCGCGACGCGGGCTGGCGATTCTAAAGCACTCATTCGCCCTCCTTACACCGTCAGAACGACGCAGCTGTCGGCATCCCAGCACAGACGCACCTCATCGCCCCAGGTGGGTAATCCTTTTCGGTAGCGATGTTCATTCTGTAGCTGTGCACTGATCATCTGCCCGCTTTTTAAGCGCACGTGATAAATCGATAAATCGCCGAGATAAGCGATATGCACCACTTCCCCCACGGCAAAGTTATAGCCATTTTCAGGCGGCGCGTCGCAGAGCATGATTTTTTCCGGTCGCAGCGCGACATACACCGGGACGTTATCTACTACGGATGCATCGGCATCGACTTTCAATGGATGCACCAGCCCCGGAGAATCAATCACCAGGCCATCTTCTTCGCGCGATTTGAGCAGCCCTTCAAAGACATTTACTGAACCAATAAACTCCGCGCTGTAGCGGGTGGTCGGGTGCTCGTAAATCTCTTCCGGCTCGCCAATCTGTACAAACTTGCCGCGATTCATAATGGCGATGCGCCCGGCCATGGTCATCGCCTCTTCCTGGTCGTGTGTCACCATCACGCAGGTCGCGCCGACGCGCTCCAGAATATCGACCACTTCCAGCTGCATCCGGTCGCGCAGTTTCTTATCCAGCGCGCCCATCGGCTCATCCAGCAGCAATAGCTTTGGTCGCTTCGCCAGGCTTCTCGCCAGCGCCACACGCTGCCGCTGGCCGCCGGATAGCTGGTGCGGTTTACGTTTGGCAAATTCCTGCATATGCACCAGTGCCAGCATTTCCGCTACCCGGGCGCTAATTTCCGCCTTCGGCAGTTTGTCCTGCTTCAGGCCAAAAGCAATGTTTTGCTCCACGGTCATATGGGGAAACAAGGCGTAGGACTGAAACATCATGTTGATCGGACGCTGATAGGGCGGAACATGTGCCAGGTCGACGCCATCGAGCATAATCTGCCCGGTGCTGGGCTGTTCAAAGCCCGCCAGCATACGCAGCAGCGTGGATTTTCCGCAGCCGGATGCGCCAAGCAGCGCAAAAATTTCGCCTTTATAAATGGTGAGGCTGACGTCATCCACAGCATGCTGGCCGTCATAGGATTTGGTCAGGTTACGGATCTCCAGCAGCGGGGTGAGCGCTTTACGGATTTTCGCCTGTGGGCGGGGGGTCGCGTCGTTCAATGGGGTGCTCTCCGGCAAAAAAACACACTCGTTATGGCCCGGTTGCCATACGAAAAACTGCGCTGCCAATCCGCCCGGCAGCGCGCGCCGGGCGGATTGCATCAGTTATTTACCGCTTTTTACTTTGGTCCACGCGCGGGTACGCACGCGATCAATCTTCGGCTCCTGCACTTTCAGGGTGAAGAGTTTGGCGAAGACATCCGGCGGTGGATAAATGCCAGGGTTGTTGCGAATCGCTTCGCTAACCAACGGGGTTGATGCTTTGTTGGCATTAGCGTAGAAGACGTGATCGCTGATATGTGCGACCACCTCGGGTTTCATCAGATAGTTGAGGAACTGATAGGCTTCATCTTTGTTTTTCGCATCGGCAGGCATAGCGAAGACATCAAAGAACGCCATGGCCCCCTCTTTCGGAATGCTGAAGGAAACATTCACGCCGTTTTTCGCTTCTTTCGCGCGGTTCGCCGCCTGCCATACATCACCCGCCCAGCCGATGGCCACGCAGATATCGCCATTCGCCAGGTCGTTGATATATTGCGAGGAGTGGAAGTAACGCACGTTCGGACGCAGCTTCAGCAGCAGGTCCGTCGCCGGGCCGGTGTAGTCATCCGCTTTGGTGCTGTTCGGGTCTTTGCCCAGATAATTCAGCACGGTGGCAAAGACCTCTTCCGGGGCATCGAGGAAGGAGACGCCGCAGCTTTTCAGCTTCTCCAGATTTTCAGGTTTGAAGATAAGATCCCAGCTGTTCACAGGCGCATCGGCGCCGAGCACCGCTTTCACTTTATCAACGTTGTAGCCAATGCCGGTGGTTGCCCACATATAGGGCATCGCGTACTTATTATCCGGATCGTGTTTCGCCACCAGCTTCAGTACTTCCGGGTCGAGATTTTTCCAGTTAGGCAGTTTGCTTTTATCCAGCGGGTGGAATACGCCCGCCGTTAACTGGCGCTCCAGGAAGCTCGCCGAGGGTACGACAAGGTCAAACCCGGTGCTGCCCGCCATCAGTTTTCCTTCCAGCACTTCGTTGGAATCGAAAACGTCATACACCACTTTTATGCCGGTCTCTTTTTCAAAATTCGCCACCGTATCCGGCGCGATATAATCAGACCAGTTATAGATATGCAGCGTTTTTTGCTCCGCAGCGAGCGCGCTTGCCGAGGTGGCCATCAGCACACCCGTCACCAGACCCGTTAACCATTTTTTACTGAAAGCGGCCATATCTCTTTTCCTTCTCAACGTCCGTTAACATTTGGACCAAATACACGCAGTCGGAGGTATGCAATATTCATGCATATTTTTGTCGTACCGCATTGAAGAAGAAATGGTTCCTCTCGCCGCAGTCGTTGCTCGCTTAACGGATGCAAAAACCTCGCCAAATCTGCGAAAGGTCTGGCTATTGAGGGGGATCATCCGGGCATCGCAAGAATAACTGTAGCCAGAGATAGAGGCTATAGCTCAGCGTTAAAAACGCCTTTTATCAATTTTTTATGCAAGATCACTCTATCTGATAGGCCAAAAGGGTCTTTCAGGTAGTGAATGAATCTTTAAAAATAGGTTAAATACGGAATAAACGAACGTGATACGCAGCCGCTCTGGCAGTGGCTGCGCTATTCAGGGGGTGGAATCAGTGAAGAAAGTGGTATTGAATCTCTTCAGATGGCTGTTCTTCCTCTTCTTCCGCTTTAAACAGTAGCTGCTGCGCGAAAGCCTCCAGAATCACCATCGACACCTGCTCTTCGCTTTGACGCATGAAGGCCACGAACTGCTCGTAGGCCACGCCAACAGAGGCAGATAAAGACTGGCAAACCACCAGTTTTGGCAGATTATCATCCTGTATATCGATGAACGCCTTCACGGTCAGCGAACTGGCATTAATCGCAGAGAGATCCGCTGCCATCGCTAACAGTGCGGTTGGACGAATTTCCGCCAGCGCAGAGAAGAGAATAGTGTTATCAATAAGGTCGATTTTAGCGTCAAACACGCCATCAAAATTTTGCATATGCGGCAGGTGCAACGCCTGACAGGTATCGCACTCATAGAAGCTGATGCCTGATTCGTCGAGCCACTGACGTAACGTATCCAGACTCGGGACGACGAGTGAATCCATATGACCTATGACCTCATGCGGTTTAAAACAGAACAAAACCGGGCAATGGGCCCGGCATTCGATCGCTATAGCTTACGCAAAATTGCACGCGTATACCACGAAAGCCGAAAAAACAGTCTTAGCCGCCGATTTTAAGGCAAAAACCGGGGTGCGCCTGACGCTCAATCCACTCGACCATTTTGCCCGCGATATCAATACCGGTGGTTTTCTCGATGCCTTCCAGCCCCGGCGAAGCGTTCACTTCCATCACCAGCGGCCCGCGCGTGGCGCGCAGAATATCCACACCGGCGACATCAAGCCCCAGGGTTTGCGCCGCCTTCACGGCAATTTCGCGCTCGCGCAGGGTAATTTCCGCCACCGTCGCCACGCCACCGCGATGTAAGTTAGAGCGGAAATCCCCCTCTTTCGCTCGCCGCTCAATCGCCGCCACCACGCGATCACCGACCACCAGGCAGCGAATGTCGCATCCCTTCGCCTCTTCAATATATTCTTGCACCAGGATATGCGCGTTTAAGCCGCGAAAGGCATCAATCACACTTTCCGCTGCCTGACGCGTCTCGGCAAGCACGACGCCAATACCCTGCGTGCCTTCCACCAGCTTCACCACCAGCGGCGCGCCGTCGACCATATCGATTAAATCGCTGGTGTCATCAGGCGAATGGGCAATACCGGTCACCGGCAGGTCGATGCCCTGACGCGCCAGCAGTTGCAGCGAACGCAGCTTGTCACGCGCGCGGGTGATGGCGACGGATTCATTAAGCGGATAGCTGCCCAGCAATTCAAACTGACGCAGCGCCGCCGTGCCATAAAAGGTGATCGCCGACCCAATACGCGGGATAACCGCGTCAAAATGCGGGAGCTTGCGCCCTTTATAGTGGATGGACGACGCCGACGGGCTGATGTTCATATAGCAGGAGAGCGGGTCAAGAATTTCGACGATATGACCACGGCGCATTGCCGCTTCACGCAGACGCTTACAGGAATAGAGCGTTCCATCCCGGGACAAAATGGCAATTTTCACCTTTTACCTCGCTAAAAAACCTGAAAAAAGCCCGCGTATGATACACGTACCGCCGGAAGAAAAATGGTGTCCGGCGGCCTTTTTTTCTATCTAATAATCAAATCATTCGAATCGTATCAACGCGCGCAGCCAACGCAGAGACAATTCGAAGGATGAAGATTATTAGCGGGTCGCCCAGCCCTGCTTGTGCAGATAATCGAGAATAAACGGACGATTCTCTTTGATGATGGTGCGGCGAATATGATCGCTCCAGGTGTCACGGCGCGTGTTGCTGCCACGAGACAGATAATATTCCGCAAGCTGTTCGTCGTATTTCGCCAGTTCGTCGGCATCCAGCGGCTGATAGTGGTTTTCATGCACCACGATAGAGGCAGGCAGGCGCGGTTTGATATCCGGGTTGCTGTCCGGCCAGCCCAGGCACAAACCAAACAGCGGCAGCACGTGTTTAGGCAGCTTCAGCAGCTCGGTCACCGCCTCAATGCTGTTACGAATTCCGCCGATGTAAACGCCGCCAAGCCCAAGAGATTCTGCGGCGGTAAAGGCATTCTGCCCCATCAGCGCGGTATCGACTACGCCCAGCAGCAGTTGCTCCGCCAGGCCGAGCTGCGCGTCAGGGCAAATTTGCAGATGGCGGTTAAAATCGGCGCAGAAAACCCAGAACTCCGCCGCCTGTGCGACATGCTGTTGACCGCCGGTCATCTCGACCAGTTGCGCGCGCATCACTTTATCGGTGACGCGGATAATCGAACTGCACTGTAAAAAACTCGAACTGGATGCCGCCTGGGCGCTGGCGATAATCGCCGCGCGTTGCTCGTCACTGATGGGCTTATCGGTAAACTGGCGAATAGAACGGTGGCTGAGAAGCAGATCAATGGTCGGCGTCATCATGTTTTTCCTTATCTTGCTTAGGGGGCGTTTTGGCATTACGCTCCATCAGTTGTGGTGCAACGGTTTGCGCCATGCCCCAAAACAGGGCAAAGGCGGCGGGGAGCATCAGGATTATCCCGGCGAAAATCATCACCACCGCCGCCCCCTGGCTGGCGACAGGCGCAGGCAATGTGACATAGCCGTTAAGCGAGAGCCAGGCGGCCCCCAACAACACCATGCCTATTGCTTCCAGAATCAAAACGCTTTTGGGTAACGACCCGAGCGAACGCATGCGTCCTCCGCTTAACCGTGCTGCTTTATCAGACCACAAGTTTATCTCAGCCGCCGCGATTGTTGCAGGGCAATTCGCCACACATAGCCAGAATGAATTGAAGCAACAGGCAGAACCTTCTTTCGCGCCAGAGGGAATAAGGTCATGATGAGCGCCTTATTTTAAGGTTGAGGAGAGAAACGATGTTCACCGTAATTTTTGGTCGCCCGGGTTGCCCGTACTGTGTTCGCGCAAAAGAACTGGCTGAAAAACTGACGCAGGAACGTGACGACTTCAACTATCGCTACGTTGATATTCATGCGGAAGGCATCAGCAAAGCTGACCTGGAAAAAACAGTCGGTAAGCCGGTTGAGACTGTGCCGCAGATCTTCGTTGATCAGCAGCACATCGGCGGTTGCACGGATTTTGAAGCCTGGGCCAAAGAGACCCTCGGCCTGTACGCTTAATCCTTCGGATGCCCATCCAGCGGGTGGGCATCCGCATCACGGTTTTTCAACCGTAATAAGGTCGTCACAAATAAGAAGCACAACGCCCCCAGCGCACACCAGAATACCGCGCTAAACAGCCACGCCAGCTCCTGCCAGAACGAACGCTCAGAATAGAAAAACAACCGCATCAGCACCATACACAACGGCGCTGCCAGAATCGCGCCGACCAGCGGCCGTAACAAGCGACGTCTTGGCGAAATAAAGCTGGCGACCGCTCCCGGGATCAAAAAGAACAATAACCCCAGCTCAGGCGCGCCAGACGCACGAAACGCGCCCTTCATATGCAGCAGCAACGAAAAGAAAACCACGATAAAAAGCAGGAAACAGCAGATCACGCCGGTCCAGCCGCGTTCAGATCTCAAAGGATCCTCCTGAAAAATTCTCTATCAAACTCAACATTTCACCCATTGGGCGCCCAGTCAGATAAAGCATCTGGCCATCCGTGCCAAAACACTTAAGTACAAAAAGCGATTGTTGCTAGCCGAAGCGATAAGGAACGATTAAACTAACGGCTTCAATTTTTTGGTTATTTTGTAGGTACAGAACAGAGGCAATTACGCGGCTGTCTGAACCAAAACATTAGACTAAATAACCAACTCTTTCAACAAGTTACTGGTAAACAAGAAGTTAGTCTCCGTGAATATAAACGTCGCAGATTTGTTAAATGGGAATTACATCCTGTTATTATTCGTGGTGCTGGCACTTGGCCTTTGCCTGGGAAAATTACGTCTGGGTTCCGTTCAACTCGGTAATTCTATTGGCGTTTTAGTCGTCTCCCTGTTATTAGGCCAGCAGCATTTCAGTATTAACACGGAGGCGCTCAATCTCGGCTTTATGCTGTTTATTTTCTGCGTGGGCGTGGAAGCCGGGCCTAACTTTTTTTCAATTTTCTTCCGCGACGGCAAAAATTATCTGATGCTGGCGCTGGTGATGGTTGGTAGCGCCCTACTGATTGCCCTGGGCCTCGGTAAGCTGTTCGGCTGGGACATCGGTCTGACGGCCGGTATGCTCGCTGGCTCCATGACCTCTACCCCAGTGCTGGTTGGTGCAGGCGATACCCTTCGCCACTCGGGAATGGAACCCGGCTTGCTGGCTATCGCCCAGGATCACTTAAGCCTCGGCTACGCCCTCACCTATTTGATTGGTCTGGTCAGCCTGATTGTCGGCGCGCGCTATCTGCCAAAACTGCAACATCAGGATCTGCAAACCAGCGCCCAACAAATCGCCCGTGAACGTGGTCTGGATACGGACACCAATCGTAAAGTCTACCTGCCGGTTATCCGCGCCTATCGCGTTGGCCCGGAACTGGTGGCGTGGGCCGACGGTAAAAACCTGCGCGAGCTGGGAATTTATCGCCAGACCGGATGCTATATCGAGCGTATTCGCCGTAATGGCATTCTGGCGAACCCGGACGGCGACGCGGTACTGCAAATGGGCGATGAAATTGCGCTGGTGGGATATCCGGACGCCCATGCCCGTCTCGACCCAAGCTTCCGTAACGGTAAAGAAGTGTTCGACCGCGACCTGCTCGACATGCGCATCGTCACCGAAGAAATCGTGGTCAAAAACCACAATGCCGTTGGCCGTCGCCTGGCGCAGCTGAAACTCACCGACCACGGTTGCTTCCTCAACCGCGTCATTCGCAGCCAGATCGAAATGCCCATCGACGATAACGTGGTGCTGAATAAAGGCGATGTGCTTCAGGTGAGCGGCGACGCTCGACGCGTGAAAACCGTTGCCGACCGCATTGGCTTCGTCTCTATTCACAGTCAGGTCACTGACCTGCTGGCCTTCTGCGCCTTCTTTATTGTCGGCCTGATGATCGGCATGATCACCTTCCAGTTCAGCAACTTTAGCTTTGGCGTCGGTAACGCGGCGGGTCTGCTGTTTGCTGGCATCATGCTCGGCTTCCTGCGTGCAAACCACCCGACCTTCGGCTACATCCCGCAGGGCGCGCTGAACATGGTGAAAGAGTTCGGCCTGATGGTGTTTATGGCGGGCGTGGGTTTAAGCGCAGGCAGCGGCATCGGCAATAGCCTCGGCGCAGTCGGCGGCCAGATGCTGGTCGCAGGGCTGATTGTCAGCCTGGTGCCGGTGGTGATTAGCTTCCTGTTCGGCGCGTACATTCTGCGCATGAACCGCGCGCTGCTGTTCGGTGCCATCATGGGCGCACGTACCTGCGCACCGGCGATGGAAATCATTAGCGATACTGCACGAAGCAACATTCCAGCGCTGGGCTATGCAGGCACCTACGCGATTGCTAACGTGTTGTTAACATTGGCCGGTACGCTGATTATCATCATTTGGCCTGGGCTAGGATAATTCTTAGTCTTAAATGTTTAGAAAAATTTTTAGGGATACAGAGAACTTTTCGCATAAGCGTCAGTCATAACTTATGCCACTGCTTTTCTTTGATGTCCCCATTTTGTGGAGCCCATCAACCCCGCCAGATTTGGTTCAAGGTTGATGGGTTTTTTGTTGCCTGGCGCACCAATCCCCCATTCACTTTGCCATCCTTATCCCACTCCCCTGCATCCCTGTTCTGAATGGCAAGAGCGATGAAAACATTGTGCCTTTTTGAATCTGGTCATCAGATACTTGCTTGCGTACACTACACGCCTGACGAAGAACCTGCTGGCGAGACACTATGCCTTACTTTCGCATCATCCTTTTTTTAATGACTGAAGATTTATCCATGCTGACCCATTACTGGCAGCTTGAGTTGTTACGTTCAAAATACACATTTTCATGGATAAGGGTTGTGAAGGAGTATCGTAAGGCGAAGAAAAAAAGTCTTCAGAACAGTCTATTCTGGTTTTGGTGGCGTCTGGCAAACCAAATGCATATGAGTAAAAAGCACCATTATAGACTTGCAGCTAAACGTCTGAATCTTAAGCTTATATCTACTTTCAATGTTGATATTATGCCAGGCGCAAAGATTGGAAGATGCCCAAGAATTCATCACTTTACCAATGTTGTTATTTCTAAATTTGCCGAAATTGGCGATAATTTATCTATAAAACAAGGCGTTACGATTGGCGTTAAGGATATTGACCTTCCAAAGTATTGTCTAAAAATAGGTCATAATGTCGATATTGGGGCCAATACCTGCATTATTTCGAACAACGTGACGATTGGAGACAATGTAACAATTGGAGCGATGTGTTTTCTGAACAAAGATATTCCAGAAAATTCAATTTGTTACAACAAAAGAGAGATGGTCGTGCATTCCTCTTAATGTGAACGAATAATGAAGGCCGGTACATTTTAACGTGTACTAGCCTTTCGATATGCCTGTACAAATTGATGCCCCCGCAATCCTCCCCACCGTTTCCCGTATCTGCCCCTTTGTCAGCGGCTGGCGGTCGGTGACAAAATGTAGCGTCATCCCTTCGATAAACGCATCCAGCGCGCGGGCGGTTGCCGGGTCAAACCACTGCTCCAGCGTTTGCTGGCTGCGCTGCATCCAGTTTTGCATCACGCCTTTTAACGCCGGGCGATTGCTGGCAAAGGCATACAACTGATACATCAGCGTCATGTTACGCGGCGTGGTGACTTCACTGCTAAAGATAAGCTGAGTGATGGCATCGCAGGCGGCTGCGGAGGTTTCAACCTCACAGAAAAAGTCGCGATACTTCTGAGACATCCGTTCGGTGAATACGGTAAACGCCTCCACCAGTAATGCTTCAATGCCGTCAAAGTAATAGGTCATCGATCCCAGCGGGACATCGGCACAACTGGCAATTTTGCGGTGCGTGACGGCGCTGATGCCGTGGGCGGCGATGGTTTCCAGCGTGGCGTCCAGGATGCGCTCCCGGCGCTGCGGATCGTTGGGTCGACGGGCCATATTTCTCCTCGT
Source organism: Pseudocitrobacter sp. 2023LY-00077 (assembly GCF_055796175.1). NCBI lineage: Bacteria > Pseudomonadati > Pseudomonadota > Gammaproteobacteria > Enterobacterales > Enterobacteriaceae > Pseudocitrobacter > Pseudocitrobacter sp. 2023LY-00077. The sequence continues at coordinate 143,033 of NZ_JBSPEI010000009.1, forward strand.
TTGTTTATGTACAAATGTACACAGCCTTGCTAGTGTTGTCGCATCATTTCGTCAACTTCGCTAATGGATAACAACGTGACGCCCCGCAAAGCCCTTCAGTTGCGCATGTATGCGCTGTTTATGTTCTTCTTTTTACCGGGCTTGCTGATGGCCTCGTGGGCAACACGCACGCCCGCTATCCGCGATATTTTATCGGTCTCGACGGCAGAAATGGGCATTGTGCTGTTCGGGCTGTCGGTGGGCTCAATGAGCGGCATTCTCTGCTCGGCTCCGCTGGTGAAGCGTTTTGGCACGCGCGCGGTAATTCGCACCACCATGTCATGTGCGTTGGTCGGAATGCTAATTTTAAGCATCGCGCTCTGGTTTAGCTCAGCGTGGATTTTTGCCGCCGGGCTGGCGGTGTTTGGCGGCAGCTTTGGCGCGGCGGAAGTGGCCATTAATGTTGAAGGCGCAGCCGTTGAACAAGAGATGAAAAAAACCGTGCTGCCGATGATGCACGGTTTTTACAGCTTCGGTACCCTGGTGGGCGCGGGTGTAGGGATGGCGTTAACCGCTTTCGGTCTACCCGCAATGTGGCATATCGCCCTGGCGGCGCTGGTGGGCATCGCGCCTATCGCTATCGCCATTCGGGCAATTCCCGAGGGTACCGGCAAAAACGCCGCGGATGGTACACAGCCGAACGAGAAAGGCGCGCCCTTCTGGCGCGATATGCAACTGATGCTGATAGGCGTCGTAGTGCTGGCGATGGCATTTGCCGAAGGTTCAGCCAATGACTGGTTACCGCTGCTGATGGTTGACGGCCACGGGTTCAGCGCGAAGTCCGGCGCGTTAATTTACGCCGGTTTCACCCTGGGCATGACCCTTGGCCGCTTTACCGGCGGCTGGTTCATTGACCGCTACAGCCGCGTGACAGTAGTTCGCGCCAGTGCGCTGATGGGCGCGCTGGGTATTGCGCTGATTATCTTCGTCGATGTCGACTGGGTTGCCGGCGTATCCGTGATTTTATGGGGGCTGGGCGCGTCGCTGGGCTTCCCGCTAACCATTTCCGCCGCCAGCGATACCGGCCCGGATGCGCCGACCCGCGTGAGCGTCGTCGCCACCACCGGTTATCTTGCTTTTCTTGTCGGGCCGCCGCTGCTGGGCTTCCTCGGCGAACATTATGGTCTGCGCAGTGCCATGCTTGCCGTGCTGGCGCTGGTGCTGGTCGCTGCGCTGGTGGCGCGAGCGGTGGCTAAACCTGAACCCAACGTTGTGATGGAGAGTAATGGATGAGTATCAAACTGATTGCAGTCGACATGGATGGCACCTTCCTCAGCGAGGCGAAAACCTATAATCGTGAGCGATTCCTGGCTCAGTATCAGCGCATGAAGCAGCAAGGTATTCGCTTCGCGGTCGCCAGCGGCAACCAGTATTATCAGCTCATCTCCTTCTTCCCGGAGATTGTTGATGAAATTGCGTTTGTCGCCGAAAACGGCGGCTGGGTGGTAGATGCCGGAGAAGATATTTTCAACTGCAGTATTCCAAAGCAGCATTTCCAGGACGTGGTGCGTTATCTGCAAACCCGTACCGAACTGGAAATCATCGCCTGCGGGAAACAAAGCGCCTACACCCTAAAGCGCTACGATCAGACATTTAAAGAGGTTGCCCTCCGCTACTATTATCGTCTGGAAGAAGTAGATAACTTCGACAATATTGAAGATACCTTCCTGAAGTTTGGTCTCAACGTTCCGGATACTCTGGTACCCGAGATGCAAAAACTGATTCATGAAGAAGTAGGCGATATGCTCACCGCCGTCACGACCGGCCATGGCAGTATCGACCTTATCGTCCCTGGCGTTCATAAAGCGAACGGTCTGCGTCTGCTGCAGGCGCGCTGGGGTATTGACGACAGCGAAGTTCTGGCCTTTGGCGACAGCGGCAACGATATCGAAATGCTGCAACAGGCGGGCTACGGTTTTGCGATGGCGAATGCGTCGGACGTGGTGAAGTCAGTGGCGAAATATCGTGCGCCGCATAATAACGAAGAGGGTGTGCTGGACATTATTGAGAAAGCGCTGAACGGCGAAGCGCCGTTTGCCTGAAGGTCTGCCCGGCAGCACTTGCCGGGCACACACATTATTGCGGTTGGTTGCTGCTGCCTACCGATTTGTCTTTCAGGAAGAAGACGACCGCCACCAGCCACAGCACACCGTTCGTCAGGTTGAAGAGGCTAAACAGCCCATTCCCGCCTTGCAGGTACATGTGTTTGCTGACTTCGATACCGACGGTAAAAATCAGCATCTGCAACATGCCCATCGCCGCCGAAACGGTGCCTTTGCTCATATCGCTGGCAAACAGCGTCAGTCGCACCAGCCCGGCATTCGCCACACCAATGCCAAACGCGTAAACGCTCAATCCCGCCGTCATCCACAGATAGGCGTGCGAGGAAACGACCGTCGCTGCCGCCGCCAGTACTAAACCGGCCATAATCGGCCAACCGCCCATGATAATCAGTGAACGCACGGAACGGCGAGAGGTCAGGCGCGCCAGCGTCAGGTTACCGGCGATCAGCGCGCCGAAGATAGGCACCTGTAACAGGCCATATTCATAGCTGCTGGCCTGCTCACCGCTGATAATAATCACCGGCGATTGGGCTATCCACGCCAGTAACGGCAGGCTAACAAAACCTGTCGCCAGTGCCCCCGCCAGGAAACGTCCATTTTTGAGTACCAGCGCGTAATCACGGCCTAACTCACCGAGAGAGAGCTTTTCGCCGATACGCGTAGCGGTTTCCGGCATTGCGCGGAACAAGCCGCCAAAAGCGACAACCGAGAGCAACGCGAACAGTACAAACATACCCTCCCACGGCGCAACGTGCACCCAGGCCGCACCGACCAACGGGCCAAGCAATGGCGCAATCAGCGCTACGTTTGCCATCAGCGCGGTGATTTTAATGCAGGTGGCCTCGTCGAAAGATTCCTGAATCGCCGCATAGCCTACCGCGCCGATAAAGCACAGGCTGACCCCTTGCAGGAAACGCAGGAAAATAAACTGTTCGATATTGTGCACCAGCAGCGTGGCCAGACAGGTGACGATAAACCACACCACGCCGGTCAACATTACCGGGCGGCGGCCAATACGATCCGACAGCGGCCCCAGCAGCCACTGTAAAAACATGCCGCCTGCCATATAAGCCGTCATCGAGGTGGGAACCCACTCGTTGCCTGCGTTGAATTGTTCCACCACCGCCAGCATACCCGGCTGAATCATATCATTGCCGATATAAGTGGAGAATTCGTACAGCACCAGACAGAGCGGAAAAAGCAGCGCCTGACGGCCCAGACGTTTGCCGGAAAGAGAGGGATTACTCATTACCAAAACTAACTCAGTGTAAAAACGCGCAAGTTTAATCCACAGGTCGTAGTGACGATAGTAAATTATCGCTCAGATGTAATATTTCCGCACAATTTTACTCGTTTAAGGTTTGCTTAACTTTGGATAGGTATAGTGTGCTGAATTCAACGAGTTAACCTGATTAGCGCGCGTGCGTGGGAGCGGAATTAAGACAATCCCCCTTTACCGCTGCGGTTAAGCTTTTTAAGGTATCGGTCATTAATCTGTCATAAAAGTCTGGATGTTATGCTGGAAATCCTGAACCACCAACTCTTCGCGCTGTTGAATGCCACCCCCGCTTCGGCGCAGTGGTTAATCACCCTGGCGACCTTTATCGCCCGCGACCTTATCTCTATCGTTCCCTTCCTGGCGGCTGCGCTCTGGCTTTGGGGGCCGAAACAGCAGGTTTGCGCCCAGCGTCAGCTGGTGGTCAAAACCGCGCTGGCGATTGTCGTCGCCCTGACGCTTTCATGGGTTGTGGGCCATCTTTTTCCGCACGATCGTCCCTTTGTCGATGGCGTGGGCTACAACTTCCTGCCGCATGCCGCAGACGATTCCTTCCCAAGCGATCACGGTACGGTGATTTTCACCTTTGCCCTCGCCTTCCTGTTCTGGCACCGTTTGTGGTCCGGCGCGATATTAATGGTTATTGCCTGCGCAATCGCCTGGTCAAGGGTTTACCTTGGCGTGCACTGGCCCATCGATATGCTCGGCGGTTTCCTGAGCGGCCTTATTGGCTGCCTGACCTCACAGATGCTCTGGCACCGCTTTGGCTCTCAGGTCTATCAACACCTGCAATCACTCTACCGTATGCTTTTCTCCCTTCCCATTCGCAAGGGTTGGGTGCGTGACTAAGCCGTCAGGCACAGGTAATATGACAGGCTGACTCCGGCGCCCTGCCGGAGCTGGCCCGGTAGAGGAAACATGGAAACACGACGCGACGAGCGGATTGGTCAACTCATTCAGGCATTAAAACGCAGCGATAAACTGCACCTTAAAGAAGCCGCAGCGCTGTTGGGCGTTTCAGAAATGACGGTTCGCCGTGACCTGAATAGCCAGAGCGGGCCGGTGGTGCTGCTCGGCGGCTACATCGTCCTCGAACCGCGTAGTGCCTCGCATTATCTCTTAAGCGATCAAAAAACGCGTCTGGTGGATGAAAAGAAGCGCGCGGCTCAGCATGCTGCGCAGTTGTTGAAAGCACACCAGATGGCCTTTTTTGACTGCGGTACGACGACACCGTGGATCATTGACGCTATTGATAATGAGCTGCCTTTTACCGGCGTTTGCTATTCACTGAATACCTTTCTGGCGTTGCAGGAAAAACCCAACTGCAAAGTTATCCTCTGCGGGGGTGAGTTTCATGCCAGCAACGCCATCTTTAAACCGCTGAGCGAACACGACACGCTGGCCCATCTTTGCCCGGATATCGCCTTTTATTCGGCGGCTGGCATCGACATTGTTCAGGGTGCAACCTGCTTTAATCTCGAAGAATTACCGGTAAAACACTGGGCGATGCGTCAGGCGCGCTACCACGTGCTGGTGGCGGATCACAGTAAATTTGGTAAGGTACGCCCGGCAAGAATGGGCGCGCTGGAGAAGTTTGATGTAATTGCCAGTGATATTCGCCCGGATGATGATATTGTCGCGCTGGCGAAAAAAACGCAGATATCCTTACTTTACTGACCGCGCCAGCTGGCGCGGCCTGTTATCGTCAATTAAGAGAACCAGCTACCAAACCATTCGTGGAATTTCATCAGCACGAAATCGAGCATCCGGTTAAAGAACCCGCCCTCTTCCACGGCTTCCATCACAATCAGTGGACGCTGTTCAATAGTTTTATCATTCAGTTTAAAGTCGATGGTCCCGACAACCTGGCCTTTCTTGAGCGGCGCGGTGAGCTGCGGCTGAGTTAGTGAGTAGCTGGCCTTCAGGTTTTTCAGTTGCCCTTTCGGTATGGTAATTGAGCCCGCTTCGCCAGCGCCCAGCTTCGCTTCGCTGGTATCGCCGAACCAGACGCGCTGCGTCACGAAAGTGGCGTCCGGTTTAATCGGCGTCACGGTTTCGAAGAAGCGGAAGCCCCAGGTCAGCAGTTTCTCTGATTCGCCAAAGCGGATGCGGTCCGTTTTGGTGCCGAGTACCACGGAAATCAGGCGCATTTCACCCTGGCTGGCAGACGCCACCAGGTTATAGCCCGCACCTGCGGTGGTGCCCGTTTTCACGCCATCAACGTTCAGGCTGGAGCTCCACAACAGACGGTTACGGTTTGGCTGGCGAATGTTGTTAAAGGTGAACTCTTTCTCTTTGTGGATCGCGTACTCTTCAGGCACATCGTGGATCATGGCTTTGGTCAACAAGGCCATATCGCGCGCAGTACTGAACTGCCCCGGCGCATCAAGGCCGTGGACGGTTTTAAAGGTGGTATTGGTGAGGCCAATTTTCTGCGCATAGCCGTTCATCAGGCTTACGAAGGAGTCCTGGCTGCCGGCGACATAGTCCGCAATGGCGATACTGGCATCGTTACCGGACTGGATAATCACACCTTTATTCAGGTTCTCAACGGAAACCTGTTCGCCAGGCTTCAGGAACATGACGGAAGAGCCGCGCAGTGCCGGGTTGCCGGTCGCCCATGCATCTTTTCCGATGGTGACCATATCGGTCGGCTTAATTTTCCCCGCTTTCAGCGCCTGGCCCACCACGTAGCTGGTCATGATTTTGGTCAGGCTGGCCGGGTCCAGTTTTTCGTCCGCATTCCCTTCGGTTAACACTTTACCGCTGGAGTAATCCATCAGGATCCACGCACGTGCGTCAATCGACGGCGCATCAGGAAGTTGTTCCGCCGCCTGCACAGCAGGTGCGACAAGAAGTAAAAGAGCAGAGCCCGTCACCAGGCCACGAAGGGAAAAAGCATCACGCGTCATAAAAGCCACCCAAGTATCCATTCCAAAAAAACACGCCACTACCGTAACCGTGCTGCACCAGGCGGTGAGTAATAACGTATAAACTCTCTTAAAGAAACAGTGAGTTGGTAAAGTTTGTTAAGTTTACGCAAGATCCCAGGGATGTGCGAAAATCCTGAACAATTTTTTGATCGCGATTGCCTAACGCTTAACTTTGAATCACCATGCTGATACGTACTGATACGAAACACTGGGGTGATTATGATTACGCTGTGGGGACGCAATAACTCAACGAACGTGAAAAAGGTCCGCTGGACGCTGGAAGAACTGGAATTGCCTTATCAGCAGATTATGGCGGGCATGGAGTTTGGTTTGAACCACGACGCCGAATTTCTGGCGCTCAATCCCAATGGCCTGGTGCCGCTGCTGAAAGATGACGAAGCCGATATTGTGTTGTGGGAGTCAAATACTATCGTGCGTTATCTGGTAGCCCAGTACGGCCAGGGACGCCTGTGGCAGGATTCACCGGCAACGCGCGCGCAGGGTGAGAAGTGGATGGACTGGGCCAATGATACCCTTTCCCCCAGCCACCGCCTGATCCTGATGGGGCTGGTCAGAACGCCAGCGGAAAAACGCGACCACGCGGCGATTGAAAAAGCCATCGCCCAGTGTGAACCGCTGTTGGCGATGCTTGATGCTGAACTGGCGAAGCATCGTTGGTTATCAGGCGAGGAATTTGGCCCCGGCGATATTGCGGTCGCACCGTTCATCTACAACCTGCTGGAAACAGTGAAAACCTGGCAGCCGCATCCGCATCTGGCGCGCTGGTATCAGCAGCTTGCGGATCGTCCGGCCTTCCAGAATGTGGTGATGATCCCCGTCACCTGATGCCATTCAGGTACGCTGGCTGCTGCCGCGTACCTGTAATTTCCCCACCAGCCGGACGTGCGTGGCAACATCATCACCGTCGCATAAGTAAGCCACCGCCATTCTGCCCAGTTCGCCGTAGGCTAACTGCACGCTGGTAAGCATTGGCGTCAGCTGATGCGCAATCCGTTGATCGTCGTAGCCGCACACCAGAATTTCATCAGGTACCTTAATATTGAGCGTCGCCAGCGCCTGATAGCAACCGAGCGTCATCCAGTCGCTGGCGCAGAATATCGCCTGTGGTGGCTGCGGCAATTTCATTAATTCCAGCGTGGCGTTAAACGTTGCATTCAACGACCTGTCTGTCGGCTTAATTAACGCCTCATCAATGGCAATTCCCGCCTGCTCAAGCGTCTGACGATAACCTTCCAGACGCAGGACGCTGGCGTCCATCCATTCATCCCCGGTAATGTGTGCGATACGCGTCACGCCCTGATCCAGCAGATGATTCACTATCTGGCAAGCATTCGCGCGATCGTCTGGCAGAAACGTCGGTAACAATGGCCGCGCAGGGTCGTACTGATTCAGGAGCACGACCGGGACATTGAGCAGCGGCTCAAACGGAGAAAAATCAAATGCCCGTGTCGTTGGGCTCGCCAGAATCACGCCCGCGCATTTACGTCCCGCCAGCTGTTGGATGATTTGCCGCGCCATTTCAAAATCATCGCCATAGTCATAAACAGTCAGCAACGTATCCCGCTGCCAGGCCGTACCGCTGGCCTCACTCAGTGCGTCAATAAAGGGATCGTAACCGTCCATTCCGCACAACAGTAATGCAATCTCTTCCTGCCCTTCCTGGCGGTGCGTCACGGCGATTTTCTTATAGCCCAGCTTTTGCGCCGCAATGAAAACACGCTCTCGCGTATCGTCGCTCAAACGCACCGCCCGACTATTGTTCAGCACCAGCGATACGGTGGCCTGTGACACCCCCGCTTCTCTGGCAATATCGCTCATGGTTATCTTATTTTTCTTTTGCATTTCGGCTCCTTATCGCTGCCGACTATAGCACAAAACATCTACGACTTTTTTGTGAACAAAACGGCAAAACACCAGGAATTTCATTGCGTGCGCCACGTGAGTAATAAATATTAGCTAATATTATTACCAATGGAGAATACTCATGCAATCTCAGTGGAGTAAGTCACAGGTGCAGGAGTGGTACAAACATCATGGATGGGCCTGTGGATTTAACTATTTACCGCGCACCGCGGTGAACTGGACTGACATGTGGCAAGCCGATACCTTCGACGCCCACACGATTGATCAAGAACTGGAATGGGCGCACAACTATGGCTATAACGCCCTGCGCACCAACCTGCCGTTTATTGTCTGGGAAGCCGATCGCGATGGCCTGCTGGCGCGTATTGGTACTTTTCTGGCAATAGCCGCAAAACATCACATTCAGGTCATGCTGACCCTCATGGATGACTGCGGTTTTTCCGGCGACGAGCCCTATCTCGGCCCGCAAAAAGAGCCGGTGCCCAACCTGCATAACAGCCAGGCGGCGGCCAGCCCGGGCCGCGCTATCGTCATGAGCCCAAGCCTGTGGCCGCGCGTCGAAGCCTACGTGCGCGACATCTTAACCCGCTTCAAAAATGACGAACGTGTGGCTATCTGGGATCTCTACAACGAACCCGGCAACCGTGGCGTGTTTATCGGCCCCGGCGAATCCGGCGAAGTGGACGACGCGCTGGAAGAGTTCGCGTTAACACTCATGGTCTCCGTATTCAGCTGGGCGCACGACGTTCGCCCGAGCCAGCCGCTGACCGTTGGTGCATGGCATGTCGATCACGATGAGTACGCCACCTTCGAGCATCCAATTGATGCCGCCGCGCTGGCGCTGTCCGATATCGTCAGCTACCACAACTACAATACCGCCGCCCGTCAGCTGGACATTCTGGCAAAACTGGCCCAGCGCAACCGCCCGGTACTGTGCACAGAGTGGCTTGCCCGCCACGTCGACTGCAACTTTAGCGAACAACTTCCGCTGTTCAGCGCCTTCGAAACGGGCTGCTACCACTGGGGGCTGGTCGCTGGAAAAACTCAAACCTGGATCCCGTGGCCTGGCGTGCAAAAAACACATCCAGACCCGCAGTCACTGTGGTTCCACGATGTGCTTCACGCCGACGGCAAACCGTGGTGCGAACAGGAAATGACGCTGGTGAAAGCGTTATCCGCCTACCATCAACAGCGCAGAGATCGCCGCTGATCCTTTAACATGGAGGGGTTATTGAATGAAAAAATCAGTACTGCTGATGCTGGCCTGTTGCAGTTTCAGCGCGATGCCGATTATTGCGCACAGCGCCGAACAGGTTGAGCTGCGTTTTGCCTGGTGGGGCGGTAAAGCCCGTAACCAGGCCACCATGAAAGCGCTGGAAGCCTTCCAGGCCAAATATCCGAACATCAAGGTAAAAGCGGAATATACCGGCTGGGACGGTTTTTATCCTCGCCTGACCACCCAGATGAACAGCAACACTGAAGCTGACGTTATGCAGACCAACTGGAACTGGCTGACGCTGCTGTCGAAAAAAGGCGATGGTTTTTACGATCTGAATAAACTAAGTAAACCTTTGGGCCTCGATCAATACCCGCCTGAAGCGCTGGCGACCACCACCGTGAATGGCAAAATCAACGCCATTCCTATTTCCTCTAACGTTATGCTGTTCTTCTACAACGCCGCTACCTGGAAAAAAGCGGGCGTTGCGTTTCCAAAAACCTGGGACGAGCTGCTGGCGACCGGCCCGGTATTTAAAGAAAAACTGGGCGATAACTATTATCCGCTGATTCTCTCCGAGCAGGATGCTTTGCTGATGCTGCGTTCTTATATGTACCAGAAGAACCAGAAAGAGATGATCGACGAGAAAACGAAGAAAATCGCCTGGTCACATGAAGAACTGGTTGAGGCGTTAACCTTCTATCGCAAACTGGCGGATAACCACGTTATTCCCGACACCAAAGCGATGGCCTCGTTTGGTAAAGGCGTGAATTACGAAATGAAGCCGTGGATCAACGGCGAATGGGGCGGCGTTTATAACTGGAACGTGCTCTACACCGCTGAATCGCAGAACCTGAAAAACCCGTCAGACCTGGTGATGGGCCCATATCCGATGCATAAAGACGCAAAAGATGCCGGGCAGTTTAGTAAAACCGCACTGATGTACTCCATCAGCCGCAACACCAAACATCCGCAGGAAGCCGCACAATTACTGCATTTCCTGATGAGTGAATCCGAGGGTGTTCTTCCGGTCGGACTTGAACGCGGTGCGCCGCTGAGCCATGACGGAGAAAAAATCCTCCGCGAGGCTGGCATTCTGAAAGATGAAGATCCGGTAATCGCCGGGCTGATTCAGTCGAAGTCAATGCCAAACAAATCGATGGCCATGCCGTACCTGGAAGATCCGCAATTTGGCGCGCTGTTCACCGCCGCCAGAGAAAGCATCGACCACGGTAAAGCCTCCATCGACGAAGCTGCAACCACCTTCGAGGAGCAGGCGAACCGTATTTTACGTCGCATTATGCGCTAAAACGCAACTTGACCCGAATAAGGGGGGGCCTCCCCCTTATTCCCGCCAACAATAACGAGCCGTTCATTTTCATTCTTCTTGCTGTTCATTCATCGGAAAGATTTAACCAAGGAGTTAATGTGAATACTCACACGTCAGGTCGCTTATCTGCGGCGGCAAGGCGTACCGTTTGGGCCAGTTTTTTGGGCTCTACGTTTGAATGGTACGATTTTATTCTCTATACCACCGTTTCTACGCTGGTCTTCAATCACGTTTTTTTCCCTGAACAAAATGCGGCTGTTGGCACGCTTTCTTCGCTGATGACCGTTGCAATGGGCTATATCACCCGTCCGCTCGGTGCCGTCATATTTGGTCACTTTGGCGACAGAGTGGGTCGTAAGAAGCTGCTGGTCACCACGATGTTAATCATGGGGATCCCCACGCTGGTGATTGGCTGCCTGCCCGGCTATGCGCAAATCGGCGTTGCCGCCCCCATCCTGTTGACCATTTGTCGCCTTCTACAAGGCGTTGGCCTTGGGGGAGAATATGCCGGTGCCGCGCTGGCAACAATTGAGTCGGTACCAGAAAATCAACGCGGTTTTTATGGCGCCATTCCACAACTGGGGAATCCCGTCGGCGGCGCGATAGGCACTATTCTGGTTCTGTGCTGTACGGCCTTCGCAGGCGATGAGATTTTTGCCGCCTGGCTCTGGCGCGTGCCTTTTCTTATTTCAGGGTTTCTGCTGGCATATGCTCTTTATATCCGCGTTCACATGGAAGAAACGGGCGATTTTGCTCAACTGGTGAAAGACAACAAAGTCGAGAAAAGCCCGGTGAAAACGGTGGTATGCCATCACTGGAAACCACTCCTGCTTGGGCTTGGCGCGCGCGCATCCGATGCGATTTCTGGCAATGTTGCGGGCACGGTCGTGATTGCTTACGTGGCGACCTATCTGCATATGGCTAACTCAATCGGCCTTATCGCCACGCTTATCCCCACACTTATCGCCATTCCGCTGATGCTTATCACCGGAAAAATTTCCGACCGAGTAGGGCGTAAACGTATTTTCACCCTTGGAATGTTCCTTGTGGCCCTTTCCATGTTTCCCATGTTCGCCATGCTCAACACCCAAATCGTTCCCGTGATGGTGCTGGGCGTTATCGTGATGCGCATATGCAACATGATGCCGTTTGCCGTTCAGTCTGCATTTTTGGCCGATATATTCCCCGTAGAGGTGCGCTACACCGGCGTTTCTCTGGTATATCAGGTCTCCGCCATCATCGGCGGTTTAACCCCGCCCGCCTGCCTGGCCATTCTCATTTGGTCCGACGGCAATGCGTACGTCCTGGCGCTGGTGTTGACCGTGGTTTGCGCCCTTTCAGCACTTTGTGGCGTCGCCATGAAAGCGGAAAAAAGGAATCCACATCCACAGATAGCCAGCGGGACGCATTGATCCCCGCGCCCATGAAAAACCGTTATTCATAAGGTGATTTTATGATTTCGAGGCAACAACCCGATTTAATCCTGATCCTCACCGATCAACAACGCGCGGATTTATGCGCACGTGAAGGATTTACCTTAGACACAACGCCTTTTCTTGATGCTCTGGCTGACGAAGGCCAATGGTTTAACCGCGCCTACACCACCGCACCACTTTGCTGCCCGGCGCGAACCACCCTCTTCACCGGGCGTTATCCAACGGCGCATCGCGTGGTTGAAAACTCTGCTGCGGAGCTGGCCGTACATGGTGAAAATCTGTTTGCAATTGCTAAACAGGCAGGTTACGCCACCGCAATGGTCGGCAAAAACCATACCTGGCTTAGCGCAACGGATGTGGATTACTGGGAAGAATATTCGCATGAAGGCCACGTGGGGACGACCGACGAAGAGGCCCGAGAATTCGAGCAGTGGCTGCACGATTTACGTCACCGCACGGCGGAATCCCCCACGCCCTTCCCCGTTGAAGTGCAGAATCAATATCGTATTGTGTCGCAGTCATTAGCCTGGGTTAAAAAGCAGAATCCAGATACGCCGCTTTTGCTGGTCGTTTCATTTCCGGAACCGCATAACCCCTATCAGGTTCCTGACCCGTGGTTTTCACTCTTTCCTCCTGAAACGCTGCCGCAAAGCGATCCCCACGCGGAGATGCGTTCGACACAATCCTGGGCATGGGATTACCTGCATCAGATTGGCGTGGAATCCGATCCGGATTACGACAGGCTTATCGATCGCGCCAGAGCCAACTATTGCGGCATGCTGAGGCTGATTGATGACCAAATTCGCCGCTTATTCACAGGCCTGGAAGCCCGCCACCAGCAGCGTGAAAGGTTGGTAATGATTACGGCCGATCACGGGGATTACGTTGGCGCATTCGGGTTAGTGCGTAAAGGGGCTGAAATGCCGGAAGTCCTTTCCCGTGTACCCATGGTTGTCGTTGGCGATAACCTGGCCCGCGCAAGGCAATCTCCTCGTGAGGATTTTGTTTCCCTTGCCGACGTTATGCCAACGTTCTGCGAAGCCATGGGGCAATCGATCCCGTTAAGCGCACAGGGAAGAAGTCTCCTGCCAATGCTGCGTGGCGAAAGCTACCCTACTGAAGAGTTTGCCAGCGCGTACATCGAGCAAGGCTTTGGCGGCCTGCCTTATACGGCTGAAGATGTCACCATGCGCCCACGGCCGGGAATCATGTGGGATAACGGCGAAGCGATCCCGCGGCTTGATGAGCTTAATGCCGTCACGCAAAGCGGACGGCATCGTAAAGTCCGTTATCAAAACTGGTCACTGTTTGCAGGCGTTACCGGCGATTTTCGCTTGTACGATCTAAGCCGCGATCCCTGGGAGATGAATAACGTGTGGGATGATCCCGCACTGACACAGGTGAAGCTGGTCATGCTGCAATGGCTGGCAATATGGCAAATGCGCGCTGAAGATCCGTTGCCGAAAAAAGAGTATGTCCGTAAAACCGATGTGCACGGTTATCTCGCGCCTTACGCCACATTTCCTTCGCTAACAACCTAGCCCATCGGGCTGACCTTCAGCAACTCGCCGTCGGACTCATCGGTTAAGACATACAGATAACCGTCGGGTCCGACGCGCACATCGCGGATGCGCTGTTTGCGCTCGCCAAGAATTCTCGCCTCTTCCGTCACCTTATCACCGTCTACCTGCATCACAATCACCGATTCATCCTTCAGCGCGCCGATAAACAGTTTGTGCTGCCACTGTGGGAACGTCTTCGCATCGTAAAACGCCATACCGCTCAATGCCGGTGATTTTTTCCACACGTAAAGCGGCGGCTCGGTGCCAGGCGCTGATTCCCCTTTCGCTTCGGGGATCGGTAGCCCGCTGTAGTTAATACCGTGCGTTGCCAGCGGCCAGCCATAGTTTTTGCCCGCTTGCGGAATGTTGATTTCATCTCCGCCGCGCGGGCCGTGCTCGTTCAGCCACAATGTCTCGCTCCACGGATTCATCGCCATCCCCTGCGGGTTACGAATACCGTAAGACCAGATTTCCGGGCGCACGCCCGATTTATTCAGCCACGGGTTATCGTCCGGCACCTTGCCTTCCTCAGTCAGGCGTACAACTTTGCCCTGAAGTTTGTCGAGATCCTGCGCGGTGCTGCGTTGATTGTTTTCACCGAGGCCAATAAAGAGATGCCCTTTGCCATCAAACACCAGCCTGCCGCCAAAGTGATTACCGGTAGAGAGCTTCGGCATCTGCCGGAACACCACGCTGAAATCACTCAGCGTTTGGTTATCGGCACTTAATTTTCCGTAACCGACCGCCGTTCCGGCTTTGCCATCGTCGCCCGCTTCCGCAAAGCTCAGCCACACGCGACGCGACTGGGCAAAATCTGGTGCCAGCGCGACATCCAGCAAACCGCCCTGCCCGTTTGCCCAGACCTTCGGCACGCCCGAAATGGGCGCTGAGAGCCCTTTACCCTGCTGCCAGTGACGCAGTTCGCCACCGCGAAGCGTAATCAGGATGCCGTGATCATCCGGCAGAAAAGCCAGTGACCAGGGGTGCTCGAGCTTATCCTGCAACACCTGAACATTGACCTCCGCCGATTGAGCGGAAGCGACATACAGCAGAGAACTTAAGGTCAAAGTAAGAAAAGTACGACGCATAGCCTATCCCGGTAGCCGCCATTGATTGGCTTAAGGTTAGACAACGTCATTGATAACGCGGGGGATTTTACAAAACCTTTAACAGGGGGAGTTAACTCCCCCTGAGGTCAGGCGTGCAGAGGGTCGATGTGGGCATTCATACTATAAATGCTTTCACTCAACGTCGTCAGACAGCGTTCGAGCGATTCCACGTTAACGGCGATGGAGGTCGGGCAGTCATGGTGCCCGGTCATCAAACACACAGCCGCAGAAGCGATTGCTTCGCCTGCCTGCCGCAAAGCGTCCCTTTCTTTCGGCGTTGCGGACTGTATCAGCTGTGGTGCTTTGCTACGCAATTCACCACATAAATCAAACAAGTTAGTACGCAGATGCTCGTTATCGCTGATCGACATATATCCCTTCGCTTTTCTGAGTTGCAGGTAAGCGTCGAGATCGATGCGCGCATTGATGATTTTATTCATCATGTTGCGTTTCAGCGTCATTCCACTCATGTGATTTCCTCCCTCCTCATCCATTTTGCACATTTATTATAAGGTCATTTTTCGTACAGAATGATGCGTGAGGTCAATAATTCAACAACTGAAACGAGCCAGAAACAATTTTTCTACACTGACACTAATCCCCGTCTCCCGGCCTGAAAAATGGTGATTAACGTATCTGGCTGTCGTGGCGCGCCGTATGTATAATCTCCCGATTCCGAGCAATGAATAGTATATAAAATGAGCAAAATTGGTTTTGTATCGTTGGGCTGCCCGAAAAACCTGGTGGACTCCGAACGTATTTTAACGGAGCTGCGTACTGAAGGTTACGACGTGGTCCCGAGCTACGATGATGCCGATATGGTTATCGTCAACACCTGCGGTTTTATCGACAGCGCCGTCCAGGAATCCCTGGAAGCGATTGGCGAAGCCTTAAAAGAAAACGGCAAGGTGATCGTCACCGGCTGCCTGGGTGCCAAAGAAGATCAAATTCGCGAAGTGCATCCTAAAGTGCTGGAAATTACCGGCCCGCATAGCTACGAGCAGGTGCTGGAACACGTCCATCACTATGCGCCGAAGCCGCAGCACAACCCGTTTACCAGCCTGGTGCCGGAACAGGGTGTGAAGCTGACGCCGCGTCATTACGCCTATTTAAAAATTTCCGAAGGCTGCAACCACCGCTGCACCTTCTGCATCATTCCGTCCATGCGTGGCGACCTCGACAGCCGCCCGATTGGCGATGTGCTCTCTGAAGCGAAACGTCTGGCCGACGCAGGCGTGAAAGAGCTGCTGGTTATCTCTCAGGATACCTCCGCTTACGGCGTCGATGTGAAACACCGCACCGGTTTCCATAACGGTTCCCCGGTCAAAACCAGCATGGTCAGCCTGTGTGAAGAGCTGGCAAAACTGGGCGTCTGGGTGCGTCTGCACTACGTCTATCCGTATCCGCATGTCGATGACGTTATTCCGCTGATGGCGGAAGGCAAAATTCTGCCGTATCTCGACATCCCGATGCAGCATGCCAGCCCGCGTATTCTGAAACTGATGAAACGCCCTGGCTCCGTTGACCGCCAGCTGGCACGCATCAAACAGTGGCGTGAAATCTGCCCGGATCTGACCCTGCGCTCGACCTTTATTGTCGGCTTCCCGGGCGAAACGGAAGAAGACTTCCAGATGCTGCTCGATTTCCTGAAAGAAGCGCGTCTCGATCGCGTCGGTTGTTTCCAGTACAGCCCGGTTGAGGGCGCCAGCGCCAACGATCTGCCGGATCAGGTACCGGACGACGTGAAAGAAGATCGCTGGAACCGCTTCATGCAGCTGCAACAGCAGATCTCCGCCGAGCGTTTGCAGGAGAAAGTGGGCCGTGAAGTGATGGTCATCATCGACGAAGTGGATGAAGAAGGCGCGATTGGCCGCAGCATGGCCGACGCCCCGGAAATCGACGGCGCGGTGTATCTGAATGGCGAAACCAACGTCAAGCCGGGCGACATTATCCGTGTGAAAGTGGATAACGCCGACGAGTATGACCTGTGGGGTAGCCGGGTTTAAGACCTCGCACCGCACCCTGTGCGGCGTGTACTCAGGATGAGTCACTATGAGAACGGAATATCAGCGCCGCCAGGACGCCAAAGAGCTTAAGACCTGGCTTTATTGCCAGCAGCTCAGTGAAGATGAGCTCTACCCTCTGTTAGAAAATAAAGACCATTCGCTGCGCTATGCTGCCGCGAGACGTCTACAACTCATGGGTTCCGACCCGATTCTGGCCCAGGCGAAACAGCGATGCCATGATAAAAACTACCGTACTCGCGAAGTTGCCTGTTTTATTCTTGGGCAAATAAAAACCGCGAAAAGTAACGTCCCCGATATTATGGCCTTCCTTGATTCCTGCGCGGTCAATGATATCACCGCCATCGTGCGCGCCAGCGCCATTATTGCAATGGGGCAATTATTTTCAAATCATTCTGCGGATAAAGCGCTTTGGGCGACGCTTAAGCATCGCTGTACTCAGGCCATCGATTCTCCTTTTGTCACCGTTCGTCATGCCATCGCGTGCACACTTATTTACCATGCTGATGACAGCATTATACCCCTTCTTATCAGATTACTCCGCGATAACCATGGCGAAGTCCGCAGCTGGGCGGGCTGTGCGATTAATGGCAACGGTTACGATTTACCGGAACTGCATGAAATATTCCGGGAAATGCTCACAGACGAGCACGGTGGCGCAAGATATGAGGCTGAGATGTGGTTTGAGGAGCATAACAAGTAGTATTTTTTCAGGAAAGATGTTCTTTACAGGAGTCGTAAATGGCAACGTTAATGGAAAAAGATGCGCTTTTAAATGGCGCGAGTCAGTGTATTGCATTTTTATCGGAAGCTTGTGGAAACATAGATAATTCTGAAGCATTGAATTTAAGTCAGGATATTAACCAATGTATTACTTATCGGGATTATCTTTATTCAACTGATGCCGACGAGGTTAATTTTAACGAAGGGGTTGTGCGGTTTAAATATTTAAGAGAAAAATATTATAGTACAAACACAACTCATCATAATATCGATATAAATGATGACCCTTTTGAGTCGGTATGGCGTCGCCTGACGAAGAGAGTACTCACATCACAGGCGCAACCGGTCGGTTTTGTTTTAGGTGGGCAACCAGGTGCCGGAAAGTCGTTACTCATTAAGCATGCACTTGTGAGGACTGACTTTAATGCGTTGGTTATTAATGGTGATGATTTTCGCTTCCACCATCCTGATTTCCAGGCAATTTATGCTACCTATGGCGATGACTTTGTCAGCCACACGGCGCAGTTTTCCGGTGAAATGGTTGAGCGTGTGCTCAAAAAAGCCATTGAAAACAAATATAATATCGTCATTGAAGGCACCTTCCGTAATGCCGATACCCCCATGCAAACATTAAAACGCCTGAAAGAGGCGGGCTACCGGGCAGAGGTGATGATAAAAACTACCTCAGCCACCAAAGGCTGGCGCCAAACCAATGAGAGATACGATAACGATAAATTAGCAGGTAACATCGCCCGAAAAGTCGATAAAAACCACCATGATTTGGTCATCGCTGTGCTTGCAGAAAATGCGAAGAAAGTATTCGACTCAGGCCTCGCGGATGCGTTTTCTGCCTGGTCTTGCGAGGGCAATATTTTTGACTCACAAGCAGCGTCAGCAACCGATATTGAAGAAAAAATCCGCGATGAAATTTGCAAAACTGTAACAGCTTAATTTCCAAAGTAGAGGATATCAGCGATCAATTTAACTGATATCCTCAATGAGGATAAATCTCAAACATAGAATAAAAAATTATTCATTCACTTATTACGCCTTCCAGAGCGAGTTTCGAATCACGCTACAAAAATTCCCACGAATAAACTGGGGATCTTTATCGCAAATCACATCAGCTTTAACATTACCAAAGGTGGTTTGAGGCCTGTCTTTAATTCCCTGATAAAACGCATCAATAATGTTTTCTTTAAAATTCCCAACTCGCGGATGCTGATGTACCACCGCTTCACGGCTCTCATCACTCACCTTTTCATACTCAATACCCAGAACATCCATTTCAACGCCAGCCGTTAATAATGCGATCTCCGGTGCCATAAATTCAGGAATACCGGGCGTGGTATGAAGCGCGATTGCCGTCCAGACTTTGTCGACATCATGGGCATCAACGCCGTGACCTTCAAGGAAAGCGCGCGCGGCATTCGCACCATCCACCTCAAAGCGTTTATCACAGCTACAGTGTTCGTGCGTCAGGCCAACGTCGTGGAACATGCAACCAACATAGAGCAGCTCGGGGTCTACGTTTAACCCACGTCGTTGGCCCGCCAGAGCTCCCCAGTAATAGACTCGGCTGGAGTGATGAAACAGCAGGTCGTTTTCCGTATCACGAACGAATTCAGTCGCTTCGCGAGCCAGTTTGCTGTCAGGGATTCGAATACCTTGTACATTAAAAGTCATATTTACCTCCAGTGGGTTGATGTGAGGAAGTTTACAAGGCATTCTGTTTGTCTCAAATAATCCAGTTACGACGATTTAAGACATTACGCTGAATCAGGACACCCACCTTTCATGAAACGCATTATCGCCATTCTTGCCGTTCCCGGCGTGCAACTTCTGGACGTTTCCGGGCCATTAGATGTCTTCGCCGAAGCCAATCGCCTTCTTCATCGGCAGGTCTATGAACCGGTCATCGTTGCTGTTAATACATTGACGATCAATGCCTCATCAGGTGTCACGTTGTTGGCAAACGCTCTTCTTGAACAAACCGAAACGCTCAGCCCGAATACCTTCTTAATAGCAGGCGCGCCGCAGGTCTGGCAGCAGGCGTTAACGGAACTACAAAAGAGTCATATTCACGCGCTTTGTGAAAAAAGCGATCGCTATGGTTCTATCTGTACTGGCGCATTTTTACTGGCGCAAACCGGGTTACTGACCCAACGTAAAGTCACCACACACTGGGCAATTGCCGCCCGTTTTGCCAACGCATTTCCACAAACGGAGGTGGATATTGATGCACTGTATGTCTGTGACGGCCCGGTAAGAACGGCAGCAGGAGTCACATCAGGCATGGATTTAGCGTTACGCCTGATAGAAGAGGATCTGGGAAGCGAGGTGGCTCAGGAGGTGGCATGCAATCTGGTGATGTTTTTCCGCCGACCGGTTAACCAGGGGCATTTTATCCGCCATAGCGAGATTTCACCTTCAGCCCGGAGCGCCTTTCAGGATTTACAGCGCTGGACGCTCGCGAATCTCGGCACCGTATTAAGCCTGAAAGAGATGTCTGATCATATTGGCCTAAGCATTCGCCATCTTGGGCGGCTATTTCAGCAGGAAATGCAGATGGCGGCTGGCGAATGGTTGGAAGCCTGCCGCATAGATAAAGCAAAAATGCTGTTGGAAAAAGATGCGTTGCCTCTAAAGGCGATCGCGAGCCAGTGCGGTTATTCCAGCGGTGATGTGCTACGCAGGGCGTTCGTAAAACGCGTCGGGATCACCCCTTCCGTTTATCGTCGTCTGAATGTAGCCAGGCCCTGGGCGAAAGAACGCGCATAACCGTGGTCAGGGCGGAATTGCGCACGTTACGCTTTCGCCCCCCTGCCCTCGCAAACCCACACTTTCTCACCCAAACTTAAGTCAAAGGCATGGTCTGCGCAGGCATTGTGCATTAAACTGCGCGCTGCAAAAACTGAGTAGATAAACAATCAGGCGGTAATGGCGATGAACGGAACAATCACAACGTGGTTTAAAGATAAAGGTTTTGGATTTATCAAAGACGAGAACGGCGACAATCGCTATTTTCATGTGATTAAGGTCGCCAATCCTGATCTTATCAAGAAAGATGCAGCCGTAACTTTTGAGCCCACCACCAACAACAAAGGGCTCTCGGCGTATGCGGTAAAAGTGCTGCCGGAAAGTAAATACATCTTCATCGCGGGCGAGCGCCTGAAGCTTACCTCGATTAAGTCTTACGTGGTGTTCAGCGAAGATGTGCCTGCCGATACGCGTATCGACAAAGAGAACGCGGTGCTTTCTGTAGGCGTGCTAATGAACAGTATTCGACCCAAAAATGAACCTAAGCCGGGCGAAACACGCACGCTGAAAAAACTGGCTATCACCACCTTCCAGGGGACGACGCATATCTTCTCGGAAGACGAAATTGATATCGATGCCACGGTGAAAATGCTGAAGGTTTAAACCTGACATTTTCCCCCTGACACTCTTAACGGACTGACAAGCAAGATGACAAAACTTACCTTACAAGAGCAAATGCTCAAAGCGGGCTTAGTGACCAGCAAAAAAGTGGCCAAAGTCCAGAGAACGGCAAAGAAATCACGCGTGCAGGCACGTGAGGCGCGCGAAGCGGTCGAAGAAAATAAAAAAGCGCAGCTTGAGCGCGATAAGCAACTGAGCGAGCAGCAAAAACAGGCCGTTTTATCAAAAGAGCTGAAGGCGCAGGTTAAACAGCTGATTGAGATGAACCGCATCACCATCAGCAAAGGCAATATCGATTTTAACTTTACCGACAATAACCTCATCAAGAAAGTAGTGGTCGATAAAGTGACGCAGACCCAGCTGATTAATGGCCGTCTCGCTATCGCCCGTTTACTGGTCGACGCAAATGGCGAGCCGCAATATGCCATTATTCCAGCCGTTGTCGCGGATAAAATTGCCCAGCGTGATGCCGACAGCATTGTATTAAACAGCGCGTTGAGTCAGGAAGAGCAGGATGAAGACGATCCGTACGCTGATTTTAAAGTGCCGGATGATTTGATGTGGTGATGGTGCAGTGAAAGAAAGCCCTTTCGGGCTTTCCTGCCGGATGCGGCGTAAACGCCTTATCCGGCCTACAAAATTTTGCTAAACCTTGTAGGCCTGATAAGCGAAGCGCATCAGGCACTCAGGCACCGAATCAGAATGAGCGGTGGAAGTTAACCAGCGGTAACACCGGCACCGTAGCGTTCATCGCAACGTTGATCACACCAATCTGCAAGCCTTCCAGGTGCTTAGTGGCGTTAATCAGGCCAAACTGGAAGTTGGTGGTATCAGCATAGTTAAAGGCACCAAAGTCGCTGGAGCTGCTACCAGACGTCACGTTGATCGCCCCGATATTCGAACCGGTAACATTTTCAGACGTTACGTTCACCGCCCCCATGTTCAGGCCCTCAACATTCCCGCCGTTGAAGTTCACCGCGCCCAGGTTCATACCGGTGACATTATTCGCCACGTTGAAAGCGCCCAGGTTGAAACCGGTCATATCGTTAGTGCGGTTAAACGCCGCCATATTAAAACCGGTGGTGTTTTCAGACCAGTTGAAGGCGGAAATATTCGCACCGACAGTCTCTTTTGATTTGTTAAATGGCGCGACGTTCAGGCCGGTCATATTTTCAGAGACGTTAACGACAGCCACGTTCATGCCTTTAATATCGCCTTCACTCCAGTTCGCAATACCACCAACGTTCAGACCCTCAACGTTCCGGCTATGGTTAGCAAGAGTAACGTTGGCGCCGGTAATATCTTTCTCAACCCAGCTGAACGGGCTGACGTTGAAGCCTTTCATATCGCCGCCAATATAGTTTCCAATGCCCGCCACGTTCATGCCGCGCATAGTGCCTTCGGTATAGTTACCCAGGCCCGCAACATTCAAACCGTACATCCGGCCTTTATTATAGTTGCCCAATGCGGCCACGTTCATACCGTTAATATCACCGCTACCGTTCAGGTTACCGACGGCGTTCGCCGCACCGATATTCAGGCCGTTAAGTTCGTCTGCGGCACTGTAAATACCGACGCTGGCACCGTTCATTACGCCAACCTGGTTTGCCAGGCTGATGTTCAGGCCGTTGTCTTCACCACCGTGCCAGTTGAATAAGCCAATCGCCGCCCCGTTGACACCGTTACGCACATGAGAACCCGCCGCAGCGCCAAGCTGGAAACCATTAACCTGGTCCATTTCCGTATAGCCGAGAATCGGCAGATCAAAACCGTTTACCGTGCCGGTATCGCTATAAAACAAAGAGCTCTGGAAACCATTGACTTCAGTGTCGGTAGAGAGGTTTTTTACCGAAGCTAATTGTACCGGCGTGGCAAAGCTCGCCGTAGAAAACATTGCGCATGAAATGAATAGAGCGAGTGTTGAACGTTTCATTTTGTACTTCCTTTTTTCAACGTAAAAGCCGCTTAGCGACATCATAATTCAGATAATACTTAGTCTTGATATAATGGTGGCTTAGCGAGACGAGGAAATATTTGCGAAACGTGCTTAAAAATAGACAAATAATGCTCTACATCTTGTAACAATATAATATTAAAATATACAACTACGGATCTGTAAACGCTTATTTATTCAACTTATCTTCGCAAAAGATGCGACTTATAAAACTATCATCAAAAACATTAGTTTAAATCAAATCTGAAATATGCATATAAATAACTCACTACGCGTAAATATACGCACTCAAATAATAACCATATAAGCTTTATCCCACCCTGAAACTATCCCTCTAAAAAAGAGTTCCGTTCTGTTTGCATGTTTTATTTAACGCTAAAACACGCAAACAGATATCTAGCCTTTAATTTTCGGATCAAGCGCATCGCGCAGCCCGTCACCCAGCAGGTTAAACGCCAGCACCGTCAGGAATATCGCAATCGCCGGAAAGAGCGCGACATGCGGCGACATCACCATATCCGCGCGCGCTTCGTTGAGCATAGCGCCCCACTCCGGCGTCGGAGGTTGTGCGCCCAGGCCGAGGAAAGAGAGGCTCGCCGCCGAGATAATCGACACCCCGATTCGCATGGTGAAATAGACCACAATCGACGACACCGTACCCGGCAAAATATGATGGAAAATAATCGTGAGATCGTTCGCGCCAATGCTACGCGCCGATTCAATAAAGGTTTGCTGCTTAAGCACCAGCGTATTACCGCGCACCAGGCGCGCGAAGGCGGGCACAGAGAAAATCGCCACCGCGATAATCACGTTGGTCATGCCGCTCCCCATCACCGCCACCACGGCAATCGCCAGCAGGATCCCCGGAAAAGCGAACAGCACATCGCAAATGCGCATGATGATGCGATCCCACCAGCCTTCGTAATACCCCGCCAGCAGCCCAAGCACCGTGCCGATAGCCGCCCCGATCAGCACGGCAAAGACCCCCGCCGCCAGCGAGATTTGCGCCCCCACCAGCACACGGCTAAAAATGTCGCGGCCCAGCGAATCGACGCCAAACCAATGTATTAATGACGGCCCCTCATTAAGCCGGTCATAGTCGAAATAGTTTTCCGCATCGAAAGGCGCAATCCACGGCGCGACCAGCGCCACCGCAATCAGCAGCAGAATGAATATCCCCGCCGCCATCGCCACCGGCTGATGACGGAATCGACGCCAGAACTCACGCCACGGCGTGCGCGGTTGCGTACTGTGAATCGTCGGCAGCGCATCGAGAGCGGCCTGGCGTCGCCAGTTAAGTAGTCGCACTTATTTATACCTGATAGCCGGGTTAATGGCGGCGTAGAGCACATCCACCACTAAGTTGATAAGAATAAACTCCAGCGAAAAGAGCAGCACTTCCGCCTGAATCACCGGATAGTCGCGCATCTCGACCGAATCGACCAGTAACCGGCCCAGCCCCGGCCAGTTGAACACTTTCTCCACCACAATCGAGCCGCCCAGCAGGAAGCCAAACTGTAAGCCCATCATGGTAACGACCGGGATCATCGCGTTGCGCAGGCCGTGCTTGAGCACAACCAGCCGCTCGCTGACGCCTTTCGCCCGTGCGGTGCGCATATAGTCTTCGTTGAGCACATCAACAAACGACGCGCGGGTGAAGCGCGCCATGACGGCGGCCACCGCCGCACCCAGCGTCAGCGACGGCAAAATATAGTGCTTCCAGCTATCCGCGCCCACCGTCGGCAGCCAGCCGAGTTCGACGGAAAAAACCTGCATCAGCAGCATGCCCAGCGCAAAGGCCGGGAAGGAAATCCCGGTAACGGCAATCGCCATGCCGAGACGGTCCGGCCAGCGGTTACGCCAGACGGCGGCGACAATCCCCATCGCCATACCGAAAATCACCGCCCAGACCATGCTGGCAAGCGTCAGCCACAGCGTGGGCATAAAACGGCTGGCAATCTCTTCCGAAACCGGGCGACGCGAAACCATCGACAGGCCGAAATCCCCCTGAATCGCGTTGGTAATATAGTGCCAGAACTGCACGTATAGCGGCTGATCCAGCCCCAGTTGCTGACGCACCAGCGCGATAACGTCGGCATTAGCTTCCGGCCCGGCAATCAGGCGCGCCGGGTCGCCCGGCAGCATATGAACAAACAGAAACACCAGCACCGCCACAATCAGTAGCGTCGGGATAAGCCCCAGCAGGCGTTTAATGACATAGTTGAGCATGACTCTCCTTGTGTTCAGCCCCCGCGCAGGGGGC
Source organism: Pseudocitrobacter sp. 2023LY-00077 (assembly GCF_055796175.1). NCBI lineage: Bacteria > Pseudomonadati > Pseudomonadota > Gammaproteobacteria > Enterobacterales > Enterobacteriaceae > Pseudocitrobacter > Pseudocitrobacter sp. 2023LY-00077. Next base: position 168,286 of record NZ_JBSPEI010000009.1, read on the forward strand.
AGAACCTTACTTCAGATCCGCCTCGTCGAAGCTAAAACCGGTATCCGGCATGATATAGAAGCCAGTCAGTTTTTTGCTGTGTGCGGAAACCAGTTTCTCAACCACCAGCGGCACCCACGGCGACTCTTTCCAGAGCGTATCCTGCGCCGCTTTATAGAGGCTGGCTTTCTGTTTCGTGTCGGTGGTTTTCAGCGCCTCGGTCAGGTCTTTATCCACCTGCGGGTTGCTGTAAAACGCGGTGTTAAACAGGGTTGGCGGCCAGTTCTGCGAGGCAAACAGCGGCGACAGCGCCCAGTCCGCTTCGCCCGTTGAGGCGGACCAGCCGGTATAGAACATGCGCACGCCGCTCTCTTTCTGCCCTTTGCCCTCAACTTCCGCCGCACGCTGCCCGGCATCCATCGCCGTCACCTGCGCTTTAATACCGACCTGCGCCAGTTGCTGCTGAGTAAACTGCAACACTTTCTGCGCGGTGCTGTGATTATGCGATGACCACAGCGTGGTGCTGAAGCCGTTCGGGTAGCCCGCCTCTTTCAGCAGTTCACGCGCTTTCGCCGGATCGTACTTCCACGCAGGGTAACTTTGCGCCCAGGCAATCGACGGCGGAACGATACCCGTCGCCGGCGTGGCATAACCAGCGAATGCCACCTTCACCAGCGCCTGGCGATTGATCGCATAGTTAACGGCTTCGCGTACTTTCGGGTTATCAAACGGCTTTTGCGTCACGTTCATGCTGATGTAACGCTGCATGATTGACGGGCTGGCAACCAGCTCCAGGTTGGCATTCTTCTCCAGCAACGGTGCTTGCTCGTAAGGGATCGGGAAGGCAAATTGCGCTTCCCCCGTTTGCAGCATCGCCGCGCGGGTATTGTTATCGACAACCGGGCGCCAGGTGATGGTATCCAGCTTCGGCAGACCTTTTTGCCAGTAACCGTCAAACTTCTTCACCTTCACAAAATCGGTCTGATTCCAGGTATCAAGCGTATACGGCCCGGTGCCCACCGGATGGAAGCCGATTTCATTACCATATTTTTTCAGCGCCGCCGGAGAGATCATCGCCGTCGCCGGGTGAGCAAGAATATTGATAAACGCCGAGAACGGTTGTTTCAGGGTGATTTTGACGGTACTGGCATCCACCGCCTCGGTTTTGGCGATATTTTTATACAGGTTATAACGCTTGAGATGATTTTCCGGATTGCTGGCGCGGTCCAGGTTAGCCTTCACCGCTTCGGCGTTGAAATCGGTGCCATCCTGGAACTTCACGCCTTCACGTAGCCTGATCGTATAGTTCAGCCCATCGTCAGAAACCGTGTAGCTTTCCGCCAGCACGTTCTGCAATTTCATCTCTTTATCAAGGCCAAATAGCCCCTGATAGAACGACTTCGCCACCGCCTGTGACAGGGTGTCGTTGGCGTCATACGGGTCGAGCGTGGTGAAGTTCGAGCCGACCGCCACCACCACATCTTTGGCGGCAAACGCCGGGGATGCCGCCAGCGCGGAAGCCACGCCCAGCGCCAGAAGCCATTTACCTGATACGCGTTGTGTCATGTTGTTCTCCTGAAGTACCCTGCCTGTCATTATTATTCTCGCAAGAGCGTGTTCGCCATCGGTTCGCGGGCCACATAATGCCCCGGCGAAACCTGCTGCAACGGGACGCTCACCACCGCTTCTCCCCGCTTATAAATATTGCCCGGCAGTTCGTCAGAGAGCAGCACGCGCTGCGGCCGACGATGCGTGGGATCGGCTACCGGTACGGCATCCAGTAATTTGCGGGTGTAAGGGTGCTGCGGGTTTTCAAAAACGGCGCGCCGGGGCCCAATTTCAACAATTCGCCCACGGTACATCACCGCCACGCGGTGGCTGATGCGCTCCACCACCGCCATATCGTGTGAAATAAACAGAAACGCAATGCCCATCTCCCGCTGTAAGGAAAGCAGAAGATTAATAATTTGCGCGCGAATCGACACATCCAGCGCCGAAACCGATTCATCGGCAATCACCACTTTCGGCTCCAGCGCCAGCGCGCGGGCAATACAGATGCGCTGACGCTGGCCGCCGGAAAACTCATGCGGATAACGCCAGGCGTGCTCCGGCTGCAAGCCCACACGTTCCAGCAGCCAGGCCACGCGCTGCTGCGCGGCCTCGCCTTCCAGCTTCTTGTGAATGCGCAGCGGCTCCATAATCGAGTAACCCACCGTATGACGCGGGTCGAGCGACGCATAAGGGTCCTGAAAGATAAACTGAATATCGCGGCGCAGGGGTTGAAGCTGATGCGCGGAGAGCGTATCGATCCGCGCGCCGTTAAAGGTGATGGTGCCACTCTGCGCCTCGACCAGTCGCAGCAGCGCGCGCCCGGTCGTCGATTTTCCGCAGCCCGATTCCCCCACCAGCGCCAGCGTTTCGCCGGGCCAGAGATCAAAGCTGACGTCTTCGACCGCGTGCACTTCGCGGGTCACGCGATTCAGCCAGCCGCTGCGTATATCGAAGCGCGCAACCAGATTACGCACCTGAAGCACCGGCTCGCCGGCAACCACGGTATTTTGTTCTTCAATGTCAGACGCGGGCGAATCCAATTCCGGAAAGTGGCGCGGCAAATCGCTGCCGCGCATTTCGCCAAGCGTCGGCACAGCCGCCAGCAGTTTGCGGGTATAAGGATGTTGAGGATCGCTGAAAATCGCCTCGACGCTGCCCGTCTCGACCGCTTCACCCTGATACATCACCAGCACGCGGTCGGCAATTTCCGCCACCACGCCCATATCGTGGGTAATGAAAATCACGCCCATCGACATCTCTTTTTGCAGCACGTCGATAAGCTGTAAGATTTGCGCCTGAATGGTGACATCCAGCGCCGTCGTGGGTTCATCGGCAATCAGCACCGCCGGGCGACAGGAGAGCGCCATCGCAATCATCACCCGCTGACGCATGCCGCCGGAAAGCTGGTGCGGATAACGCGCCAGCATCGCCTGCGCTTCAGGAATGCGCACGCGTTCCAGCATTTTCTTCGCTTCCGCCAGCGCCTCTTCGCGGCCCATTCCCTGATGCAGGCGAATAGACTCCGCAATTTGCTCACCGATGGTAAACACCGGGTTCAGCGAGGTCATCGGCTCCTGAAAAATCATCGCGATATCCGCACCGCGCACATTGCGCATCTGCGCAGACGACTGCTCTGTTATCTCGATAACGTCGCGGCTGCGGCGGCGCAACAGCATCTGTTGGCTGCGCACGTGAGCGTTTTCACTCTCCAGCAGACGCATCAATGCCAGCGCGGTCACGGATTTTCCGGACCCCGATTCGCCGACAATAGCCAGCGTTTCGCCCCGCTTAAGGCTAAAACTAAGCTGGCGAACGGCCTGCTGTTGGCCGAAGGTAACACAGAGATCCTGAACGCTCAGGACATTCTGTGCATCGAGGTGTTCAGAGTGCGGCAAGCAACGTCCCCTTATTCCCGATAAATGCCGATGGTTGGCGTGTCGCCTGCATAGGCCCAGGCGCGATACATCCCTTCGCTGTTAAACGGCAACGCCACGTTGCCTTCGCTGTCGATAGCAATCAGGCCGCCGCTGCCGCCCAACGCGGGCAGTTTTTCCATCACCACGCGTTCGCAGGCATCGTGCAGGCTCAGGTGGCCATATTCCATCAGCGCCGCGATGTCGTAAGCCGCCAGCGCGCGGATAAAGACTTCCCCAGTGCCGGTGCAGGAGACCGCCACGTTGGCATTATTGGCGTAGCATCCTGCGCCAACCAGCGGGCTATCACCAACGCGGCCGGGCAGTTTGTTGGTCATGCCGCCCGTGGAAGTCGCCGCCGCCAGATTACCGTGTTTGTCCAGCGCCACCGCGCCCACGGTGCCCATTTTGCTGCGTTCATCGAGCGGGGCGTCATGATCGAGGCTAACCGCGCCCTGCGCTTTGGCTTCCTGTAACTGCTGCAAACGCGCAGGCGTGGAGAAGAACGCGTTATTCACAAGCTCCATCCCCTGCTGCTGCGCGAATGCTTCTGCGCCTTCGCCAATCAACAGCACGTGCGGGCTGTTTTCCAGCACCTGCCGCGCCGCCAGCACCGGGTTACGCAGATGTTTTACCCCAGCTACCGCCCCCGCGTTCAGCGAATAACCGTCCATCACGCAGGCGTCCAGTTCATGCGTTTCATCGGCGGTAAAAACCGAACCCATCCCGGCGTTAAACAGCGGACACTCTTCCAACTGGCGCACCGCTTCGGTAACAACGTCGAGTGCGCTCGCGCCCTCCTCCAGCATGTGCTGCGCCTGTTCCACAATCGCGGAAAGCGCCTCAACGTACTCCAGTTCCTTCTGCGCCGAGAGCTGCGTGCGGGAAATTGCCCCCGCACCGCCATGAATCGCAATCACTGCTTTTCCCATGGATTCTTCATTGCCTGTCATTAAATAACTTTATCTATAAATATCATTATCGTGGCGTCAAACCTATTCGATTTTTGAATAAAGATACGCCTCTGGTGGAATACAGCGGGCGGCGCTTTTCTGCCATAATGGGCGGATTCGATGTTTTCCCAGGAGTTTACCCATGGATTTTACCGCCGGCCTGATCCCGCTTGATGATGCGCTGAGCCAGATGCTCGGAAGAATCACCCCGCTCAACACTTCAGAATCGCTTCCGCTTGTGCAGGCGTTTGGCCGTATCACGGCGCGCGATGTCGTTTCGCCGCTCGACGTACCCGGTTTTGATAACTCAGCGATGGACGGTTACACCGTGCGCCTGAGCGATATCGCCACCGACGCACCGCTGATGGTCGCGGGGAAAGCCTTTGCCGGTCAGCCGTATCACGGTGAATGGCCTGCCGGAAGCTGCATCCGCATTATGACCGGTGCGCCGGTTCCTGCGGGCTGCGACGCGGTTGTGATGCAGGAACAAACCGAACAAACTGACGCAGGCGTGCGCTTTATTGCCCCGGTGAAAGCGGGCCAGAACATCCGCCGTCGTGGGGAAGATATCGCCAGCGGCGCGGTGGTTTTCCCGGCCGGTACGCGCCTGACGGTGGCTGAACTGCCGGTGCTGGCTTCGCTGGGTATCCCTGAAGTTGAGGTGGTTCGCAAAATCCGCGTGGCGCTGTTCTCCACGGGTGACGAGCTGCAACTGCCTGGCCAGCCGCTGGGCGACGGTCAGATTTATGACACCAACCGCCTGGCGGTGCATCTGATGCTGGAACAGCTGGGCTGCGAGGTGATTAACCTTGGCATTATTCGCGATGACCCGGAACAGCTGCGTCAGACGTTTATCAAAGCGGATAGCGAAGCTGACGTGGTCATCAGCTCCGGCGGCGTCTCCGTCGGCGAAGCGGACTACACCAAAACCATTCTCGATGAACTGGGCGAAATCGGCTTCTGGAAGCTGGCGATTAAACCGGGCAAACCGTTCGCGTTTGGCAAACTGAGCCACAGCTGGTTCTGCGGCCTGCCGGGCAACCCGGTCTCTGCGGCGCTCACCTTCTACCAACTGGTACAGCCGCTACTGGCGAAACTGAGCGGTTTCACCGGCTCTACACAAGCGCCACGCCTGCGCGTGCGTGCCGCCTCGCGCCTGAAAAAATCGCCGGGCCGCCTCGATTTCCAGCGCGGCATTTTGCAGCGCGACGCTAACGGTGAACTGACCGTCAGCACCACCGGCCATCAGGGCTCGCATATTTTCAGCTCCTTCAGCCAGGGTAACTGCTTTATCGTACTGGAACGCGAACGCGGCCATGTGGAAGCAGGCGAATGGGTCGAAGTGGAACCGTTTAATCATCTGCTGGGAGGCCTGTAATGGCAGCGGAACTCAGCGATGCGGAGATGATGCGCTATAACCGGCAAATCATTCTGCGCGGCTTTGATTTCGACGGGCAGGAGCGGCTGAAAGAAGCGAAAGTGCTGGTCGTCGGCCTCGGTGGGCTGGGCTGCGCGGCGACGCAGTATCTGGCCGCCGCCGGTATCGGGCAACTGTCGCTGGTCGATTTCGACACCGTGGCGCTCTCTAACCTTCAGCGCCAGACGCTGCACAGCGACGCCACTATCGGCCAGCCTAAAGTGGATTCCGCGCGTGATGCGCTGGCGCGGATTAACCCGCATACGCATCTGGTGACGCATAACGCGATGCTTGACGACGACGCGCTGTGGGCGCTGATCGCACAGCACGATCTGGTGCTCGACTGCACCGATAACGTCGCGGTGCGCAATCAGTTGAATGCAGGCTGCTTTCGCCATAAAACGCCGCTGGTTTCCGGCGCCGCCATTCGTATGGAGGGGCAAATCAACGTCTTCACCTGGCAGGACGGCGAACCGTGCTACCGCTGCCTGAGCCGCCTGTTTGGCGAAAATGCACTAACCTGCGTAGAAGCAGGCGTGATGTCGCCGCTGATTGGCGTGATTGGCTCCTTACAGGCGATGGAAGCAATCAAAGTGATCGCCCATTACGGCACGCCTGCCGCCGGGAAAATCGTGATGTATGACGCGATGACCTGCCAGTTCCGCGAAATGAAGCTGATGCGCAACCCAGGGTGTGAGGTGTGCGGGTAACACGGAGCGGCCTGTTTGCCGGGTGGCGTTTACGCTTACCCGGCCTACGGGTTAGGTGTGGGTAGGCCGGATAAGCGCAGCGCCATCAGGCAACCTATTCAGCTTTAGAATGTGTACTGCAAGCCAACACGGTAACGCGTCTGGCGTTCATCCGTTGTCGAACGCACGGAAACGTTCCCCAGCTCCACATACGGCTTCCAGTTTTTATCAATGCTGTAGGCAACTTTTAAGTTCAACTCGTAATCGTCTTTGCCGTTATTAAAGCGATCGTAGTCTTCGCTCTTCTTATACAAATAGTTGCCTTCAAAAGCCCACGCTTTAATTTTATAACCCAGCCACAGGTCGCCACGGTTGATATGTTCATCGTCCTTACCGGCTGACGTATCGCGGGTATATTCATAGCGATAACGCCCAGCGATATAAATGCCGTTATCAAATGTATATTGGCCACGAATATAAGGTTTATAAATTGCTTTTGAAGATGATGTTTCCAGCGCAAAGCCGGGTTGCACCGAGAAACCAGGCGCGGCGGTGAACTGGTAGCTCACAACATATTCATCGCCGTTATCTACAACATCATGAAACGCCTTGTCCTGATCATCCCCGCCAGACTTTACCTTGCCCTCAATCGAAATACCGAAGCCATTGGCAAAGCGGTGAGAAATCAATAAACGATCTTTCTGAACCTGACTATCATCGGTATATTCATGACGCAGATCGATAGTGACAGCACTTGCCGATGCACTGACCAGGGCAAGTGCAATAAAGGTAGCTATTTTTTTCACGCTATTTTCCTCTGATATTACAAAAAGGCGGCAGAAGTATTTTTTAGAAGTAATAGCTCCCTGTTGCTTAATGAGAAGATCATTAAACATGCCGCAGACATTCATCCTGTACTTCAGGAGAAATAGTAAATATAAAAAATAGCTCTGTCATTCATTTGAAAATAAAAATGAGATCATTATCAAGTTAAATTGAAATATTGTTTTGATTTTATTTTTATTAAAAAATATATAATTTGCAGTTATTTATAATTATTAGCACCAAGAATAACAAATACAAAAAAGCCCGGAATAACCGGGCCTTACATTATCACTAAGTGGCGTACAGCAGCAGGCCGGACGCGGCGTTAACGCCGCACCCTGCCTGTAAAAAGGTCTGTCAGACTCTGCGTACCGGAGGGCACCACATAAGTTGCTCTTTCAGACTCATCGTTTCCTGTGGGAAGGTCGTTAATAAATCACGGTATTGCTCGGCATATTTATGATATCCGCGCAGAGTTTGGAGCAGAACGCGCGTTGCGCTATCCCAGACAATACCCTGCAAATCACTGTATGGCCATAAATCAGGTTCGCGGATAAAAGGCACCAAATAATCGATACCTTTTTTTACTCCCCGCCCATCACGAATATGATTCCAGCGATCGATTTCAACATGTTCGGCGTAGCGATTTAATAATAAATGCGCTTCCAGATTGAACAACGAATAGTGGAAAGGAATCGTACGCTCCAGCTCCATGGTCTGTTTACCGTCCTGGTCAATCTGCGCCGCCATTCGCTGGGTGAATCCTTGCTCGATAATCCGCGACGCCAGCCCTTTATCACCGTAAAACAGCGCGTTCACCGTCCGCTGCACGTCATACCAGGTTCCGTGGTTGTTGTGCCAGACATATTCCGAATGGCCGATATCGCTGTAGTACATCCAGTGGTTAAAATCGCGGAACCACTGGTGCAGGCCAATGATATCGTCGGTATCCAGCACACCAGCGGGTGAAATCAGGCCGATAGTATCTATAACCATCCATAGCAAACGCGTGTCGATAAGCCCGGTGCCTCTGCCAGACACTACGCCAGGAATTGCCTGGCCGTAGTTCAGATGCGGGTTCATCCGCGTATCGCCATCAAGGAACCAACAGCGAATTTGCACCGCTGCCGCCTGGGCGTACTGTTTATGTCCGGTGAAATACCACGCCAACCCCAGCGTCAGGCAGCGTTCGCACATGCGGATAATACGCGTGGTGTCAGTGTCATTATTTTCACATTGCGGATTGGTATGCCCATCTCGACGGATATAGGGCAGGCCGTTGGGCCTGCGCGGATTCGGCCACCAGTAGGTGCCCAGGCTGTAGTAATCGTGCGCATCGCCGCTCGCCGGGCGCAGTTTTTTATGCACCACGCTTTCCGGCGGCGTCCGTTTTAATGCGTCGGCATCGTTCACCAGGCGACTTAGCGCCAGTTGAAGCGGCGAAAACGGCTGCTTCAGCCCCAGCCGGGCATTTTCCAGACAGATTTCATCGAGGGTGTAGAGTTTCATCGCCACGGCGCTACTCCCCCTTGCTGGCAATACGCTCACCCGATGCGGCATCAAACAAATGCACGCCGGAAAGCTTCGGTTGCAGCCACACTTTCTCGCCCTCCTTCACCGCCAGGCGCTGCTTAAACACTGAGGTAAAGGCCCCGCCGCCTGTATCACAAAATAACTGCATGTCTGAACCGGTATTTTCAATCGCGGTGATCACCGCGCCCAGCGCATCTTCCTGGGCCTGGCCCACGACATTGACCTGCTCCGGGCGAATGGCGTAAACCACCTGCTGCCCCTGAGTGACATTAATGTCGCCCGGCAAACGCAGCAACGAGCCGTCGCGCAGCCGTAGTTGAGCAATGTCGCCATCCAGCACAATTTCGCCTTTAAGCTGGTTGATTTCCGGCGAACCAATAAACCCGGCGACAAACAGATTTGCCGGACGGTCGTAAAGCTCCAGCGGTGTCCCGGCCTGCTCGATGCGACCATCGCGCAGCACGACAATCATCTGCCCCATGGTCATCGCTTCGATTTGATCGTGGGTGACATATACCGAGGTGGTTTTCAGGCGACGGTGCAATTCACGAATTTCGCCGCGCACCTGAGTACGCAGCTTGGCGTCGAGGTTGGAGAGCGGCTCATCGAAGAGGAAAACCTGCGGCTTGCGCACGATGGCGCGCCCCATCGCCACGCGCTGGCGCTGGCCGCCGGAGAGATCTTTCGGCAGACGCTCCAGCAGTGGCGTCAGGTTTAATAATTCCGCCGCCTCTTCCACCTTTTGACTGATTTCTGTTTTCGGCAGCTTCGCCATCTTCAGCGCGAAGCCCATGTTTTCGCGTACTGTCATTTGCGGATACAGTGCGTAGCTCTGGAACACCATCGCGATATCACGCAGCTTCGGTTCGACGTCAGTCACCACGCGTTCATTAATATGGATATCACCTTCGGAGATCTCCTCCAGCCCGGCAATCATGCGCAGCAGCGTCGATTTCCCGCAGCCGCTTGGCCCCACCAGCACGCAGAACTCGCCATCCGGAATCGTCAATGAGACATTTTTAATCACGTGCGCGTCGCCGTATGATTTACGGACATTGTTCAGTACAACAGATCCCATAGCAGACTCCTTATCCTTTAACCGCGCCGGACATAATCCCGCGATTGAAATGTTTTTGCAGACCCAGGTAAACAATGATGCTCGGCAGCATGGCCAGCAGCGTAATGGCGATGAAAATATTCGGCGTGATACTTTCATCGGTACGCAGCGTCCCCAGAATCACCGGAATGGTGTTCAGGCTGTCCTGGTTAATGACGATCAGCGGCAACAGATACTGGTCCCAAATCATGATGAAACCGAAGGTCACCACCGTTCCCAGCGCCGGTTTCACCAGCGGGAGAATGACGTGGAAGAAGATTTGCCATTCGTTTGCACCATCAATACGCGCGGCTTCTTCCAGCTCTTTCGGGATAGCAGACATAAACTCGGTCAGCACAAAGATGGAGAACGCCCAGCCCACGACGGGCAGGATCATGCCGAGATAACTGTTGTACAGCGAGGCATCGATCAACGGTAAGCGCCAGTTGATGATCATGTACAACGGAATGGCGATCACCTCTTCCGGCAGCATCATGGTTGAAAGAATAACCAGGCTCACCAGCGCGACACCGCGAAACTTCTTTCGCGCCAGCGCATAGGCGGCCAGCGCGCTGACCGATACCTGCAAAATGGTGCCGAAAAAGACCACCAGAATGGAGTTCAGCAGGTACTGCCAGACACCGATATCCTGCCAGGCGAAGATAAAGTTCTCCAGCGAGAAGGATTTCGGCCAGGCCAGCAGTTCACCGGGTTTAACCGGCGCGCCGCTGAATGCTGTGGCGACAATGCCCCAAAATGGCCCTACAAATACAATTAATAACAACAGATAGATACACCAGCGCCCTGCCGTGTCCCAACGTTTACTTAACATGTTGTCTCCTTAGTAACGCGCAATGCGTTTTTTCAACGTCAGGTGGCAAATGGTCAGCACCACGGTGAAGGCGAACAGCAGGAACGACACGGCAGAAGCATAGCCATAATCGAACTGCTCAAAGCCCAGTTTGTAGATATGCGTCATGATCATCTCGGTGGCGTTAGACGGCCCGCCGCCGGTCGTGGCGTAGACTTCGGCAAACACGCGAAAACCACGGATAAATGACAGCATCAACACCACGGACAGCGCCGGAATCATCCCCGGTAACGTGACATAGCGCAGGCGATTCCACCAGTTCGCGCCATCCACGTTCGCCGCGTCATACAGGTCGCGGCTGATCCCGGCGAGGCCTGCAATAAATATCACCATGTTGTACGGCACCGCTTTCCAGATATGCAGCAGCATAATGACCCACAGCGCCTGGTCGCTGCTGGCAAGGAAGCCCTGATCCGCCACCCCAAACCAGCTCAGGATGTGGTTCACCACCCCATTTGGCGTGGGGTTAAACAGAATGCGCCACATTTCTGCCACGATCGCCGCACTGGTGACCGCAGGCAAAAAGATAGCGGTTCGAATGAACCGCAAATGGCGCGCAGGGCCTTCGAGCAGCATCGCAAGGAAAAAAGCCAGTACGGCAGCAACCACCATGGTGACCAGTACGTACAGGAAGGTATTCGCCACCGCCGAATGTAATTCCGTATCGGCAAACGCGCGCGCAAAGTTTGCGCCGCCAACCCACTCATTGGGCTGGTTAAAGTTCACCTTGTAGAAACTCATCACCAGCCCCTGAATCATGGGGATGAACTTGAACCAGGTAAAAATGATCAGCGCCGGGGCGAGGAAAATCCACGGGATTAGCGCGCGCTTGCGGGCAGGCGTCAACCAGCGAACGCCATCGGCCTCTTTGCGTTGCGGTGTAGCAATTTTACTTTCGTGTAGTGTCATTAACCGGGACCTCAATTAGCCAGCACGTTTTGCTTTGCCAGTTCCTGATTAAGCTTCTCGTTCATGGCGTTCAGTTCTTTTGGAATGTCGCTGGAACAATCGGCAAAAATACGGTTAAAGCCATCTGCCGTGACCTGGCGCGCTGGCGTCCAGTTCGGGATCTGCGGCACGTAGCGGCCGTGGCTGTTATAAAGGGCGGCAAAGGTATTCCAGCGCGGGTCCTGATACACCTGCTCAACGTTAACGTTTTTGTTCACCGGCAGGCGAACGACCGGAATGTTTTTGCTGCCTTTCCCCATGCCGATCTCCTGCCCTTCTTTGGAGATCATAAATTCGATAAATTTACGCGCGTCTTCTTTCTGCTTGCTGCCCTTCATCAGGAAGACCGTGGTGCCTTCCGCCAGCGTGGCCTCGCTTTTCGGCCCCTGAATATTGACGATTTCGTACTTATCTTTGCCGGGATCTTTATCCATCAGCGCGATGTGATACGGCCCGGTGAAGAACATCCCGGACTGACCGGAACGGAAAGAGGGAATAACATCGGCGGTGGTGGCGTTGATCGCCCCCGGCTGGGCCAATTTTTCACACAGCAGCGAGCGTACAAACTGCGTTGCCTGCGCAACTTCCGGCGTATTCAGCGTGGCGGTAAATTTATCGCCTTTCTTCTCGACATAGTCGCCACCTGCCTGCCAGATAAAGCTGCTCATAAACCAGCTGGCGTAACCGCGCGTGGTTGAGCCCGGAACGATAAACCCGTAGGTATCCTGCTTACCGTTGCCGTCCGGGTCCTGCGTGGTGAACGCTTTCGCCATCGCCAGAATATCGTCCCAGGTTTTCGGCTGCGGCAGGCCCAGTTTTTCGCGCCAGTCTTTACGCACGAACAGGGCAAAAGTTTGCGCGGAAGTTGGCACGCCGTAGTATTTACCATCGGCGTAGCGGGTACTCTCCCAGGCCGTTGGGTAGATGTCCTGACTGCCGGAAATTGACTCGGGTTTAATTTCATCGACAATGCCGAGCTGGATGAACTGCCCCAGCGCCGTAGCGTCGTTGAAGATCAGGTCGGGCAGCGCATTACCCGCCGCGGCACGCGCCAGACGCTGTTCGAAATCGGTCGTCGCATTGAAGTACTCAATCTTGATCCCCGTTTTCTTCTCGAAGGCTTCAGCTTCATTTTTATAGATATTCTTTGAGTCATTGCTCGCACGAATCCAGACATTCAGCGTTGTGCTGGCAAAGGTTTGCCCGCATCCCAGTCCCAATGCTGTTAACAGAAGTAACGAGCGAAATTTATTTCCAGACATTTTCATATCCTTTTATTGTAGGGCAACGAGGTATTACCGGTTCTCTTAAAACAGACCAAACCAATATTAACCTTCATTTAATAGAATGCTTTTTTCAAATACAACGGGGCAAAATAGAAATAGCGTTTCGAAATTGAAAAACATGTCATGGGTCACACTATTTTTTGGCTAAAATTTATACAACAGAAAAATTCATCATTGAATCAATAAGTTAATATTTTATGGTTTTTATTTATCTTTTTTACTTTTTTTGAATTATGCGATATTCCGTGACCACACACACACTTTTGGGGCTAATTTTCCATGTTGATGTCAGGAAGGATCTACATCACATTTTTTCCTGCAAGCTCTTTTACACTGCGACAAATTAAATCGGAAACGTTGTTTTATGCGGTATTAAAATACTGCAAGACGTTTATTTTCATTTTTCATGCATCCACCTCAGTGGCGCTGAAAACATATTTTCAGCAGACATCCTGACATTAACTAAGGGTATAAAAGAATGAATATCGCGAAATATAGTGGAGCTCTATGTTTGACGGTACTGTCACTCGGCATCAGCGCATCGCTGTACGCAGCAACACCGCTGAAACCCGCCATTCTCTCGCCAGACGATCTGGCGTTCAGCCAACAGCAAATTACGGCGAAAGCGCCCGCGTTCCTTCAGGCTCGTGATGCGCTGGTGAAACGCGCTGACGCCGCGCTTAAGCATCCGCTGTTTTCGGTGATGGATAAAACGCTGGTCGCGGTGAGCGGCGATAAACATGACTACTACAGCTTCCCGCCCTACTGGTGGCCCGATCCGGACAAAAAAGACGGCCTGCCCTACATCCGCAAAGATGGTGAAACCAATCCAGCCGCCAACAGCGATGCTACGGATAAAAACCGGCTGGTAAAAATGAGCAACGATGTGTACACCCTGTCGCTGGCCTGGTATTTCACGCAGGACAAACGTTACGCTGAAAAGGCCGTAGCGCAAATCAACAGTTGGTTCCTCAATCCACAGACCAAAATGAACGCCAATCTGCAATATGCGCAGGCAATTCCGGGCATCAACGATGGCCGCGGTATCGGCATCATTGACAGCCGCGCGCTGGTTGACGTCGTGGATGCCATTGAACTGCTGCACGGCACGCAACAACTTTCCGATAGCGATTATCAGAAACTTCAGGCGTGGTATGGCGATTTCTGGCACTGGATGATGACCAGCCAGAACGGTTTTGAAGAGCAGAACTGGCATAACAACCACGGTTCCTGGTTTGATCTACAGGCAGCGACATTTGCCTGGTTTAGCGGAAAACCGGAAGAAGCGAAAAAACAGCTACAAATAACCCAACTTCGCCGCATCGCCGGGCATTTTGATATTCAGGGCCGCCAGACTGCCGAACTTGAACGCACTCGCCCATGGCACTACAGCAACTTTAACCTTGAAGCTTATAGCCGTTTGGGACGTCTGGGCGAGAAAGTGGGCGTTGATATCTGGAATTTCACCCTCGACGATCACAGCCTGCGCAACGGCTACGCTTACATCACCCAATTTGTGGAGGGCAAAACCGCCTGGCCATGGAAAGACATCGACAAATGGGATGACAAAAAGGCGCTGTTTAATGTCTCTTCTGCTGCTCATGCGTGGCCTGACGATGCGGCCTTCACGCAAAAAGCACGCTGGTTGCAGGCGAAATACCCGGACGACATCACCACGCTCATCAGCCCGCTGCCGCTCGCGCATTGATGCAAAGGATAAGCAAACCATGAAGCAATTTATTCATCGCTGGGATGCGATTCGCGAACGAGCCTTACGCGGTTCCCAGGTTGAAGCGTTAATCCGTGGGCTTGAACCCGTTCTCAGCGCCCCTCCGCAGGTGCCAGAGACGGGAATTGCCAGCTGGAATCTCTACTACTTTTGCCCCGAACACGGCGTGAGGCTGATATGGGATCGCCACTCCCCGACGCAGCATCGCTGCCCGATTGATAACCAGATATTCAGCGGCGAACCCTATGACAGCGCGTGGTGGCGCGAAATGAATGGGCGTAATGCGCAGGCCTGCTACCAGCTGGGCCTGCTGTGGCAACTCACCGGAGAAAGACGTTATGCCGATAAAGCGGCGGAAATATTAACCCGCTACGCCGAGTACTATCCCGGCTATCAGGAGCACGGCAATATTCCGCACAACGGGCCTGGTAAGATGAACGCGCAAACCCTGTGCGAAGCCAACTGTGTGCTGGACATGGCGCTGGGCTACGATTTTATCGCCGATGCGTTATCACTGTCTGAGCAGCACGCAATTTGCCAGCGCCTGCTGCGCGAGGCCGCCACGTTTTTGATGGCTCACCGCAGCCCGCAAATTCATAACCATGAGGTCAAGATTAGCGCGGCAATTGCGGTGATCGGCTTTATTCTTGCAGACGATTCGCTACTTGATTTTGCCGTCAATCAGCCCTACGGGCTTCGCTGGCAGCTGGAGCATGGCCTACTGGAGGAAGGCTTGTGGTTCGAAGGATCGGTGCATTATCACTACTATGCGCTACAGGGCTTTATGGCCTTTGAAAAACTGGCTTACGGCACGTACTGGAGCCTGCGGCATCTTCCTTACTATCGGCACATGCTCGATTTTCCGCTTTCCCTGCTGATGCCCGACGGCACCTTCCCGCGCCTGAATGATTGCATCGCCGGACAGGAGACGCTACACCATCGCGATGTCTATGAATTCGCGTGGTTTTTGTATCACGAACCGCGCTACGCCCAGGTGCTGCATTTCCTCGGCGAAGAGACTCAGGACATGGAAACCGTGCTCTGGCGTGATAATGCCCTGCCGGAAACCCAGGCATCCCTTATTCCAGAAACCTCTCTGTACGCGCCGGGCGCAGGCTTAAGCCTGTGGCGCAAGCCGCAAAACGGCCAGGCGGTGCTGATCAAGCACTCTCCCTACGGTGGCGAGCACGATCACTACGATCGCCTGAGCGTGTTGATCTGGGATAAGCACTTCCCCATTCTGCCGGATCTCGGTACTACCGGCTACGGGGCGGCGATGCATTACGCTTATTACAAAAACAGCGCGACGCATAACACGCTTAGCGTCAACCAGACCAATCAACCGCCCGCCACGCCGCAGGTTTCCGGTTGGCATCAGGGCGCAGATTATTTCTGGCTCGACAGCCACGTTGACTGGCGAAAGCCCGCGCCGCAGCTGAACAGCCACACGCGCGTGGAGTGGGATGTCGATGCCTGGAAAGACATTCAGTTTCGCCGCAGAGTGCTGTGGGTGGATGATATGCTGATCGACGTTTCGGATGTCGTGAATCCGCATGAGCAACAGCTTGACTGGACGCTGCATCTGGATGCGCAGGCCGTGGATATGCAAGGGCAGTCAGCCATCTTCTCGACCACTGGCCCGCTTAGCATCCTGCGTAATAGCGTGGTTTCGCCGCTGAATGATTTTCAGCGCCGTCAGTTCCGCCATCCTCGGGGAGAAATCACGCTATGGTTCGCGGGCGATGGAGAGTTGTGGCAGGGTAACGCGCCAGGCAATCCGGCAATTAGCGATCTGAGCTACGTGATTTTACGAAGCCTGCAAAAAACCGCACAGTTTGTTTGTGTGTGGGATTTTGACGCAGTCAGCCCGATAACGAAGATCACACTCAGGCAGGACGAAGAAGGCAGCTATTTAACCTGCTGGCGGGGGGAAACGGTTAGCCAGATAACCCTGCCTGCGTCAACGGGCGTGTTACCGATTCGGACGTAATATCTTCATTAATCGCTTCCCGACAGCACGCGCTGTCGGGAATCAGGTGCGTTACAGCGAAGTACGGCCAAACGCCGATTGCCAGTCCTGCTCGAATTTCGCCACCGCGGCGTCCACCGCCGGATAGCTAATCAGCTGCTGCGCAACATCCAGCGGCAACGTAATCGATTTACAGCCCGCCAGCAGGCAGTCCAGCGCCTGACGCGGCGTTTTAAAGCTTGCGGCCAACACTTTGGCGCGCGGCGCGTGCAGCGTCAGCAGTTCCTGCAATTCACAGACGGTCTGAATACCGTTTCCGCCCTGAGCATCTACACGGTTGACGTAAGGCGCAACATACTCTGCCCCGGCCAATGCAGACAGCAAACCTTGCGCGGCACCGTAAACTGCGGTACCCAGCGTGGGAATACCTTCCTCTTTCAGCAGCTTAATTGCCGCAAGCCCTTCCGCGGTGACCGGAATTTTCACCACCAGATCGGGAATAATCGCGCGCAGCGTGTGCGCATCGTTCACCATACCGTCGGCAGTGGTGGCCATCACCTGCGCAAACAGACGACCTTTCCCGCCCATTGCCTCGTACAGCTCAGGCAGTAAAACGTCGAGACGTTTCTTACCTGCGGCAACGATACTCGGGTTGGTGGTCACGCCCGCCAGAGGGAAAATCCGCGCCAGCTTTTTCACTGCCGCTACATCAGAAGTGTCGAGATAGAGTTCCATCGCCGTTCCTTAAACCGTGAGATTGAGCATGCTTTAACACTACCACGGACAAACCTCACGTTTGGTTGATTTGCGTCAAAATAACTTTCATTCGAAAGTATTTAAATCTTTATACGAAAGATGAGGGCAACCTATGATTTTCAATATTCAGCGCTATTCCACCCATGACGGCCCAGGCATCCGCACCGTTGTTTTCCTTAAGGGATGCTCGCTCGGCTGTCGCTGGTGTCAGAACCCGGAAAGTCGCTCCCGCGAGCAGGATCTCTTGTTCGATCCGCGTCTGTGCCTTGAAGGATGCGACCTTTGCCATCAGGCGGCGCCTGAGGTGATTGAACGCGCGCTGAATGGTCTGCTTATCCACCGCGAGAAGCTTAACCAAACACATCTCGCCGTGCTTAGCGATTGTTGCCCCACCCTGGCGCTTACCGTGTGCGGCGAAGAGAAAAACGTCGATGAGATTATGGCAACCGTCCTGCGCGATAAACCCTTTTACGATCGCAGCGGCGGCGGGCTGACGCTCTCCGGCGGCGAACCGTTTATGAACCCGGATCTGGCGCTGGCGTTGCTGAAAAACGCCCATGAGCAAGGTATTCACACGGCGGTGGAAACCTGTCTGCACGTACCGTGGCGTTATCTGGAACCTGCGCTGCCCTATATCGATCTCTTTCTCGCCGACCTGAAACACGTTGACGACGCGCGCTTCAAAACCTGGACCGATGGCTCCGCCAAACGCGTCCTCGATAACCTGCAACGTATTGCGGCGGCAGGGAAAAAAATGACCATTCGCGTGCCGCTGATTCAGGGCTTTAACGCGGATGTTGATTCCATCAAAGCCATTACCGAATTTGCTGCCGACAAACTGGGCGCGCAGGAGATTCACTTTTTGCCGTATCACACGCTGGGCATCAATAAATATTCGCTGCTTGGCCAACCCTACAATGCCCCCGACAAGCCGCTCGACGACCCGGAATTGCTGGATTTTGCCCGGCAGTATGCGCGCGAAAAAGGCTTAACGGCGACCCTACGAGGATAATCTGATGACCACTCTGACGCTCGACAAACTGACCGACCGTATCAAAGCGCATAAACTGGCGCTGGTAAATATCGTCAAGCCGCCGGTCTGTACTGAACGCGCACGCCACTACACCGAAGCCTATCAACAACATCTGGATAAACCGATTCCGGTTCGCCGCGCGCTGGCGCTGGCGCATCACCTGGCGGAACGCACTATCTGGATCAAGCACGACGAGCTGATCATCGGCAACCAGGCAAGCGAAGTACGTGCCGCCCCAATCTTCCCGGAATATACCGTGAGCTGGATTGAGAAAGAGATTGACGACCTGGCGGATCGCCCGGGTGCTGGTTTCGCGGTGAGCGACGAAAACAAACGCGTGCTGCACGAAGTGTGCCCATGGTGGCGCGGCCAGACCGTGCAGGATCGCTGCTACGGTATGTTTACCGATGAACAAAAAGCGCTGCTGGCCACCGGAATTATCAAAGCCGAAGGCAATATGACCTCCGGCGACGCGCATCTGGCGGTAAACTTCCCGCTGCTGCTGGAAAAAGGCCTCGACGGTATGCGCGCTAAAGTGGCCGAACGCCGCACGCGCATTAACCTGACCGTGCTGGACGATCTGCACGGTGAGCAGTTCCTGAAAGCGATTGATATCGTCCTCGATGCGGTAAGCCTGCACATTGCGCGCTTTGCCGAGCTGGCGCGTAAGATGGCCGCCGAAGAGACCCGCGAAAGCCGCCGCGATGAACTGCTGGCGATGGCGGAAAACTGCGATGTCATTGCGCATGAACCACCGAAAACCTTCTGGCAGGCGCTGCAACTGTGCTACTTCATTCAGTTGATTCTGCAAATTGAGTCCAACGGCCACTCGGTTTCCTTCGCCCGTATGGACCAGTATCTCTATCCGTACTATCGCCGCGACGTCGAGCTGGAACAGACGCTGGACCGCGAGCACGCCATTGAGCTGTTACATTGCTGCTGGCTGAAACTGCTGGAAGTGAACAAAATCCGCTCCGGCTCACACTCCAAAGCCTCTGCCGGTAGCCCGCTGTATCAGAACGTCACCATCGGCGGCCAGAAACTGGTCAACGGCGAGGCGCAGGATGCGGTGAACCCGCTCTCTTACGCTATTCTCGAATCCTGCGGTCGCCTGCGCTCCACCCAGCCGAACCTGAGCGTGCGTTATCACGCAGGCATGAGCAACGACTTCCTCGACGCCTGCGTGCAGGTGATTCGCTGCGGCTTCGGCATGCCGGCGTTTAACAACGATGAGATCGTTATTCCGGAATTTATCAAGCTGGGCGTTGAAAAGCAGGACGCGTATGACTATGCCGCCATCGGCTGCATTGAAACCGCCGTCGGCGGCAAATGGGGCTATCGCTGCACCGGTATGAGCTTTATCAACTTCGCTCGCGTGATGCTGGCGGCAATGGAAGGCGGCCGCGACGCCACCAGCCAGCAGGTGTTCCTCGGTCAGCAGAAAGCGCTCTCTGCCGGTAACTTCAGCCACTTCGATGAAGTGCTGGAGGCATGGGATACGCAGATTCGTTACTACACTCGCAAGTCGATCGAAATTGAGTACGTCGTTGATACGATGCTGGAAGAGAACGTCCATGACATTCTCTGCTCGGCGCTGGTTGATGACTGCATCGAGCGGGCGAAAAGCATCAAGCAAGGCGGCGCGAAGTATGACTGGGTTTCCGGCTTACAGGTCGGTATCGCCAACCTCGGCAACAGCCTGGCGGCGGTGAAAAAACTGGTCTTCGAGCAGGGGCTGATTGGCCAGCAGGAACTGGCGAAAGCGCTGGCGGAAGATTACGAAGGGCTGACGCATGAACAGCTTCGTCAACGCCTGATCAACGGCGCACCGAAGTACGGCAACGACGACGATAGCGTTGATACCCTGCTGGCGCGCGCTTACCAGACCTATATCGACGAACTGAAGCAGTATCATAACCCACGCTACGGCCGTGGCCCGATTGGCGGCAACTATTACGCTGGCACCTCGTCCATCTCGGCAAACGTACCGTTTGGCGCACAAACCATGGCAACGCCGGATGGCCGTAAAGCCAAAACCCCGCTGGCGGAAGGCGCAAGCCCGGCTTCGGGTACTGACCATCTGGGGCCGACCGCGGTTATCAGTTCAGTCGGTAAACTGCCGACCTCGGCGATTCTCGGCGGTGTGCTGCTGAACCAGAAGCTGAACCCGGCGACGCTGGATAACGAGAGCGATAAACAGAAACTGATGATGCTGCTGCGGACCTTCTTCGAAGTGCATAAAGGCTGGCATATTCAGTACAATATCGTCTCCCGCGAAACGCTGCTGGAAGCGAAAAAACACCCGGATCAGTATCGCGACCTGGTGGTGCGCGTGGCAGGTTACTCGGCGTTCTTCACTGCCCTGTCGCCGGATGCGCAGGACGATATCATCGCGCGAACGGAACATACGCTGTAAGCCCTTGCCGGATGCGGCGTAAACGCCTTATCCGGCCTACTAAATAGTGCAAATTCAATACATTGCACAAACTCTGTAGGCCTGATAAGCGCAGCGCATCAGGCAATGTTTCAAGCCGGGGAAACCCGGCTTTTTGACGTCTCACCGGGCCGTTTTCCGAGTCGCCTCGCAGGATAATCACACCAAAAATACATACCATTTTACGAGTGCTACAGTCCGCCCATCTTCAACAACCGGCACGGACAGCCATGAAAACCAAATTTCCCGCCACGCCTCATGATGCGATTTTCAAAACGTTTTTGCGCCACGGTGAAACCGCGCGCGACTTTCTTGAAGCACATCTGCCACCCTTTTTACGCCCCCACTGCAACCTCGATACGCTGAAGCTCGAGCCCGAAAGTTTTCTGGATGAAAAACTGCGCTCACGTTATTCCGATGTGCTCTACTCTGTGCAAACCAGTAACGGTGCAGGCTATATTTACGTCATCATCGAACACCAAAGCTCGCCGGACGATCATATGGCTTTTCGCCTGATGCGCTACGCCATCGCGGCGATGCAGCGCCATCTGGATATCGGCCATAAAACCATTCCACTGGTCATTCCGATTCTGTTTTATCACGGCGAGGAAAGCCCCTATCCCCATTCAATGGACTGGATTGACGAGTTTGACGATCCCGACCTGGCACGCCAGGTTTTCTACAATGCCTTCCCGCTGGTGGATATCACCGTCACACCGGATGACGACATCATGCAACACCGCAGAATGGCGCTGCTCGAGTTGCTACAAAAGCATATTCGCCAGCGCGACCTCTCAGGTTTGCTTGAGCAACTGGTGACTCTTTTGCTGTTGGGATACACTACGGAAACGCAGTTAAAGGCGTTGGTTAACTACATGTTCGTGGAAGGAAATACCGAGAACTGTAGCGCATTGCTGGAGAAACTGGCGCAGCGAGCGCCAAAGCACAGGGAGACTCTGATGACAATTGCGGAACAGCTACACCAAAAAGGACGTGAAGAAGGTCTGTCAGAAGGCCAGCGAATCGCCGCGCAACGCATCGCACAAACGTTGCTCAAAGAAGGCCTCGATCGTGAAAAAGTCAGCGCGATAACCGGCGTGGCGGTGGAGGAATTGCAACAGCAAGCACATTAACCCACGCCCTCATACTTTCATATGAAATAAATTTGTGGTTTCGGTCACATTGTAATTAGAATGTTTCTGGTCGCAGTTACATCAGGAGCACTGAGTATGACCGTTAAAGTTATCGTCACCGATATGGACGGAACTTTTCTTAATGACGCCAAAAAGTACGATCGTGACCGTTTTCTGGCGCAGTTTGAACAGCTTCAACAGCGTGGCATTGAGTTCGTCGTTGCCAGCGGGAATCAGTATTACCAGCTCATCACCTTCTTCCCGGAAATCCAGAACCGCATCTCCTTCGTCGCTGAAAACGGCGCGCTGGTGTATGAGCATGGGCAACAGCTTTTCCACGGTGAACTGACCCATCACGAATCGCAAACAGTGATTGGCGAGCTGCTGAAGGATAAAACGCTCAACTTTGTGGCCTGCGGTCTGGAAAGCGCGTATGTCAGCGAAAACGCGCCCGATGAGTTTGTGGCGCTGATGTCAAAGCACTACTACCGCCTCAAGCGCGTCGCCCGTTATACGGATATCGACGATAAGCTGTTTAAATTCTCGCTCAACTTATCCGATGAACAGATCCCTCTGCTGATTGATAAACTGCGCATCGCCCTTGATGGTGTGATGAAGCCGGTCACCAGCGGCTTTGGTTTTATCGATCTGATTATTCCCGGCCTGCATAAAGCCAATGGTATCAGCCGTCTGCTCAAGCGCTGGGATGTCTCACCGCAGGCGTGCGTGGCGATTGGCGACAGCGGCAACGATGCCGAGATGCTGAAGCTGGTGAAATACGCGTTTGCGATGGAAAATGCTGCCGAGAGCATTAAATCGATTGCCGATTATCAAACGGATGATAACAACCATCACGGCGCGTTAAATGTTATTCAGGCCGTGCTGGACAAAACCGGCCCCTTCCAGGCGTAAGCCTGCGCCCAGTGTATTGCCGGATGGCGGCTTTGCCTTATCCGGCCTACTAATCCTTTCCGTACCAGCCAGCAAGATTTTAAACTTGCATTAACTTATTTTTAACTTAAAGTATCACTTGTAATCATTTTTACTTTCGAATGAAAGATTGCGAGGTTGATATGGCTCTTACCTTTACCCACGACACGCTGCCTGCCGATCCAAAATTAGCGATTCGCCAGATGAAGGCGACACTGCGCGCGCAACTTGGTGATGTGCAGCAGGTTTTCGATAAGCTGACCGCAAAAATTGATGCCCGTGTTGCGGACATTGAGGCACGAAAGGCGCAGGGTCTGCCGATATGGCCGGAGATCCCTTTTTCTGAAATTGCATCGGGCAGCATCAGCGACGCCACCCGCGAAGAGATCAAGCGACGCGGTTGTGCGGTGATCAAAGGTCACTTCCCGCGCGAGCAGGCGCTGGCGTGGGATCGCGCCATGCTGGATTACCTGGATGCCAACCACTTTGATGATGTCTACAAAGGCCCTGGCGACAGCTTCTTTGGCTCGCTGGAAGCGTCGCGCCCGGAAATCTACCCGATCTACTGGTCACAGGCGCAAATGCAGGCCCGACAGAGCGACAATATGGCCGCCGTGCAGTCGTTCCTGAACCGCCTGTGGCAGGTCGAGAGTGATGGAAAACAGTGGTTTAACCCGGACGTCAGCGTTATTTATCCGGATCGTATTCGCCGCCGCCCGCCGGGCACCACCTCGAAAGGTCTGGGCGCACATACGGATTCCGGCGCGCTGGAGCGCTGGTTGCTGCCCGCCTATCAACAGGTTTTTGCCAATGTGTTTAACGGCAGGATTGACGAATACGATCCCTGGAATGCGGCGCACCGTACTGATGTGGAAGAGTACACCGTCGATAACACCACCAAATGCTCCGTCTTCCGCACCTTCCAGGGCTGGACCGCGCTCTCGGATATGATTGCCGATCAAGGCCTGCTCCACGTGGTGCCAATCCCGGAAGCGATGGCTTACGTGCTGCTGCGTCCGCTGCTTGATGATGTGCCGGAAGATGAGCTGTGCGGCGTTGCGCCAGGCAGAGTATTGCCAATTTCCGAAAAGTGGCATCCATTGCTTATCAAGGCGCTGACTTCAATTCCGGCGGTGGAAGCCGGTGATTCGGTGTGGTGGCACTGCGACGTTATTCACGCCGTCGCGCCGGTGGAAAATCAGCAAGGCTGGGGCAACGTGATGTACATTCCCGCCGCGCCAATGTGTGAGAAAAACCTCGCCTACGCTCATAAAGTGCGGGCAGCGCTGGAGAAAGGCGCTTCGCCGGGTGACTTCCCGCGCGAAGACTACGAGGTTAACTGGGAAGGTCGCTTTACCCTTAACGACCTGAATATTCACGGCAGACGGGCGCTGGGCATGGAAGCCTGATTATCGTAGAGCCCTTCACGATCGACGGCGGTGTGCCCTTTTCCGGGGCGCACTCGCCGCACCGATTCCCGCACAGCTAAGCGTCCATGTAGCAGCAGCGAACCGACCGGCGCATCCGGGCGAATCAACCGTTGTTGCAGCATCTGCACCGCTTCACTGCCCAGCTCATCACGGGGGACGTGTACTGCGGTCAGCGGAACATCTTCGATGGCCGCCAGATTAAAGCCATCAATACTCATCACCGAGATGTCCTGCGGCACGCGCAGGCCGCGCAGACGCAGCGCATTAATGGTCCCCGCAGCCATAAAATCACTTCCCACCAGAAACGCCGTCGGCAGGTTTTGCCCTTTATGCGCATCCAGCCACTCACCCACCCGCTCTTCCGTGGCTTTGGCACTGAAACTGTTGATATTAAGCAGATCTCTGTGGTGCTGAAAATGCAGATTATGCTGCGCCCAGGACTCACGAATGCCTGCCAGCCGCTGTTCCATGGTGTAACGGCGCAGGCACATCACATTCAGCACTTCCCGATGACCCATTTCAAACAAATAGCGTGCAGCAAATGCGCCAATCATGCGGTGATCCGGGGCGATCGCCGGCAAACGCATCCGCTCATCGCGACAGTTGATCAACACGCAAGGTTTGCCAAGATCGGCGGCCAGATCGTGGATATGCGGATCGTCAATACCGAGCAGGATCGCCGCCTGCGTTTCCGCTTCATTCATCCTTGAGAGAAACAGCGTCGGGTCGCTGTCATTTTCTTCCAGCGGACAATAGCGCAGGCGGACTTCGTGCGGGGCAAGCGCTTTGCTGATGCTCTGGATCACGCGGTAGTAAAAGATATCCGAACGTTCGTCGAAGGCGCGTGGGGGCGCGAAAACCATCAGGCTGTTGAGCAGCAAACGTCCCGCCGCCATTCCGTCCATTACCCCCAGTTCGCGCGCCGCGTTCAGTACCAGTTCACGCGCGCGTGGGCTGGTGTTGGCTTTTCCCGCCAGCACACGCGAAACGGTGCTGGCGGAAAGCCCGGTGCGCCGGGCAATTTCGGCGATTTTCAGCTTCTTTTCCATTTTGTGATCCGATTCAAATTCGCGAATGAAAGAATTTTCATAGGGCAGAAACCCTATGTAATAAGGCCTGAGAAAGACATTCATAATGTATCTCAGCCACTCATGAAAAAACGTGCACAAAACCCGCTTTCCCTGGCTTTTTTTGTCTCTTAGTCTGAATTGGTAGAACAACTTCCATACAAGCATAGCGGAAGTGTCTAAAACTAAATAATAAAGATATCAAAAGGTTAATTAGATTGGTGTGATAACTCTCCACGGAGTTGCCCCACCTTACCCTACAAAATTCTGTGGAGATCCCTATGAGTCAGGGCATCAATAACGATATGACCGTCAGCAAAACCCGTCGGGTGGTGAAAAACCTGCGCTGGTGGATGCTAATCCTGTTTTTGCTTGGCGTAACCGTCAATTACATCACCCGTAACTCGCTGGGTATTCTGGCTCCCGAGCTGAAAACCAGCCTCGGCATCACCACCGAGCAATACTCCTGGATCGTCGGCGCGTTCCAGATTGCCTATACCCTTTTCCAGCCGCTGTGCGGATGGTTGATCGACGTTATCGGCCTGAAGCTCGGCTTTATGATTTGCGCCTCCCTGTGGGCACTGGCCTGCCTGCTGCACGCCGGGGCCGGAAGCTGGGTGCATCTGGCGATTCTGCGCTTCTTTATGGGTGGCGCTGAAGCGGCTGCAACACCGGCAAATGCCAAAACGATTGGCGAATGGTTCCCTAAGGCCGAGCGTCCGATTGCCTCTGGCTGGGCGGGCGTGGGCTTCTCCATTGGCGCGATGCTGGCACCGCCGATTATCTATTTTGCACATGCTTCGTTTGGCTGGCAGGGCGCGTTTATGTTTACCGGCGTACTGGCGATGCTGTGGGTTGTGCTGTGGTGGGCGTTCTACCACAACCCTGACAAGCACCCGAATCTGAGCAAGAGCGAGCTGGAATACATCCGCCAGGATAACGAAGCGCCGCCGGTGAAGCTTCCCTTCTTAACCGCGCTGAAAACCGTCGGTAAAAACAAACGTTTTTACGGTATCGCCATCCCGGCGTTTATGGCCGAACCGGCCTGGGCTGTGTTCAGCTTCTGGATGCCGCTCTACTTCGCAAAACAGTACAACATGGATCTCAAGCAGATCGCCCTGTTCGCCTGGCTGCCGTTCCTGGCGGCAGACCTCGGCAGCGTGGCCAGCGGCTATTTGACCCGGCTTTATACGCGTCTGTTTGGCTGCTCCCGCGTCAACTCGACCGTCGCCAGCTCCGTTACCGGCGCTTTTATGATGATTTCGCTGGCGGTAGTCGCCATCACGAAAGATCCGATTATTGCCGTGGTGCTGATGTCCATCGGCGGCTTCGGCCACCAGATCATCTCCTGCATGCTCAGCGCGCTGGTGGTGGAGTCTTTCGATAAAGGCCAGATGGCAACCGTTAACGGTATGCGCGGCTCGGCGGCCTGGATCGCCAGCTTCCTCTTTTCCCTGATTATCGGGGCGACCGCCGACAAAATCGGCTTCAACCCGCTGTTTATCGCCATGGGTTTCTTCGACCTGATCGGCGCCTGTTTCCTGGTGGCATTTATTGCTGAACGTCGCGCTAAACGCGCCTGAGAGTGGATGTAAAAATGAAAACGTTGAAAAACTGGACCCTGCAAAAGCAATCTGACCACCACATTGAACTGCTGGTCGATGGCCAGCACACCCTGTGTTTGTGCGTGCTGGAAGACACGCTGTTCCGCGTGCTGATTAAACGCAAAGGCGAGCTGGCGCTGGACAGAACCTGGAGCATCGCCCCGCAGCAGGACGTGCCATGGGAAGGCCGACAACGCGAAGACCTCAGCGGCTTTACCCTGCCCGGCTGGACGCTGACCGAGCAGGATGGCACCGTCATCGTCGCCACCGACTCCCTGCGCGCGACCATCCACCAGCCGCTGTGGCTGGAGTGGCACTATCGCAATGCCGAAGGCGAATGGCAGCCGTTAGTCAACGATCGCCCCACCAGCGCCTATCTGCTGAACGCCCACGGCGACGGCGTGGCGCACTATCAAAGCCGTCGCAAAGATGAGCGTTTTTATGGGCTCGGCGATAAAGCGGGCGACCTGCAACGCAACGGTAAACGCTATGAGATGCGTAACCTCGATGCGATGGGCTACAACGCTGTCAGTACCGACCCGCTCTATAAGCACATTCCGTTCACCATCACGCGCCGCGACGATATCAGTTTTGGCCTGTTTTACGACAATCTGAGCAGTTGCTGGCTGGACCTCGGTAATGAGATCGATAACTATCACACCGCGTACCGTCGCTGGCAGGCGGAAGCGGGCGATATCGATTACTACATCTTTACCGGCGAGCGCGTGCTCGACGTCACCAAAGCGTTTGTGCGCCTGACCGGGAAAACGCTGTTCGGGCCGAAATGGAGCCTGGGTTACAGCGGTTCCACCATGCACTACACCGATGCGCCGGATGCGCAAAATCAGCTGATGAACTTTATCCGCCTGTGCGACGAGCACGCCATTCCGTGCGACTCGTTCCAGCTTTCATCCGGCTATACCTCGATCAACGGTAAGCGCTACGTCTTCAACTGGAACTATGACAAGGTGCCGCAGCCGAAAGTGATGAGCCAGGCGTTTCACGATGCCGGGCTGCATCTGGCGGCCAACATCAAACCGTGTCTGTTGCAGGATCATCCGCGTTATGAAGAGGTGGCCGCAAAAGGGTTGTTTATTGGTGATTCAGAAAGCGATGCGCCGGAGCGCTCCAGTTTCTGGGATGATGAAGGTTCCCACCTCGATTTCACCAACCCGCAAACCGTTAACTGGTGGAAAGACGGCGTCACCACACAACTGCTGGACATGGGGATCGACTCCACCTGGAATGACAATAACGAATTTGAAGTATGGGATGGTGAAGCGCGCTGTCACGGCTTTGGCCGCGAGATTGCCATCAAGCACATCCGCCCGGTGATGCCGCTGCTGATGATGCGCGCCTCGCTGGAAGCACAGCAGCAGTTTGCGCCGAACAAGCGCCCTTACCTTATCTCTCGCTCCGGCTGCGCGGGGATGCAGCGCTACGTGCAAACCTGGAGCGGCGATAACCGCACAAACTGGGACACCCTGCGCTATAGCATCCGTATGGGGCTGGGGATGAGCCTGTCGGGTCTCTATAACCTCGGTCATGACGTTGGCGGCTTCTCCGGCGACAAGCCCGACCCGGAACTGTTCGTCCGTTGGGTGCAGAACGGCGTGATGCATCCGCGCTTTACCATTCACTCATGGAATGACGATCACACGGTCAACGAGCCGTGGATGTACCCGGCGATTACCCCGGCAATCCGCAGCGCCATTGAACTGCGCTATCGCCTGCTGCCGTACTTCTACACCCTGCTGTGGCAGTCTCACGCAGACGACGAACCGATGTTGCGCCCTACCTTCCTCGACCACGAGCACGACGCGCAAACTTTTGAGGAGTGCGATGACTTCCTGCTTGGACGTGATTTACTGGTCGCAAGCGTGGTTGAACCTGGCCAGCGCGAGCGCCGCGTCTGGCTGCCTGATAACGAGACCGGCTGGTACGATTTTTACACCAGCGAATGGTTTAGTGGCGGTCAGTGGATTACGCGTGATGCCCCGCTGGAAAAACTGCCGCTGCTGGTTCGCGCCGGGGCCGCCCTGCCGGTGAGCGAACGCATTAGCTTTGTCAGCGCTAAAGACGATGATACGCGTGAGCTGAAACTCTTCCCGGTAAAAGGCGTCGCCACCACATCCGGCCTGCTGTTTGAAGATGACGGTGAATCGTGGGGTTATCAGAACGGGAATGCGCTGTGGGTAGAATGGGAAATGGTTTGCGATGGCACAACTATTAATCTGAACATCACCACCCGAGGGGATTATCGCCCGGCGTGGAAAACGTTAACGATTTCTCTGCCGAAGGATGAGAAACGCCAGCTACGCGTCAACGGTCAGTTAATTGACGCGTGGAAACTCGCGGAATAACGCTGTAAAAAGAGAGCGGCCCGAGGGGGCCGTTCTGTTTTCATTACCCTTCATCTTTCCCATCCATTAACCCCGGCTATAGCCATCACCGATGGTTAATCATGAATAATCCTGTAAATGCTGGCGCGCTCGGTCAGAAGTCAGGTATTGCCCTACCCACTCAGTCAGCTTCTCAGGCGTCACCTTCACGCTCTCACGACCGCTTTTAAGCCACAGATCACCGACATCATAAATCTGCATTGCGCGTATTGCGTCGTTAAAACGAATAGCCGGCATCGATTGTTTCTTTGTCAGCGAAATGTCGGGGTGATACCCCTCACGGACATACAACACCAGAGTCATCGAACTGGAATCCGCCTGTAAATCAAAGGCGGTGATATCGCGCAACATAAGAGGCTGGGGGAGATAAGTACTTTCAATACTCTCCGCAGTGAGAGAAAAAATGGGCTGACGGACACGGCGTTTCTGCCGTTTTGCCTGCCAGATAAAGACAACGCCGAGAAATAGCATGGCGAGACCATAAGGTAGCCAGCTCCAGAGCCGCAACACCACGGCGGGCACCCACAAAAGCAGAGACATCGCAATCAGCAGCCAGCCCCCCCAATAAAGAATGGGCGAAGATTTCTGTATCATCCACAAGTCAAGACGTTCCAGCCCCCGCCCGGCATCAGTCTGAAGTGCCTGGCGCTGACTCTCAACGATAGCCCCGGGAAGAGTGCGATACAGCGCCGGTTCGCTCACATCAAACAACTGCGCAACGGCCCCGTAATCCTCCTCACTTACCGGACGAGAAGCCCGTGCGATAAGCGATTTATCAAAGGCTACGCCGAGGGCCGCGATTCGCTCGCGCGTGATTGGATGGCTATCCATTGGATGCGCTATCTCGCGGTCGATTGCCGCTCGCACATCCAAAGACCCCATCGGCGCAATAAAATCATACAGGCTGGCAACCCAGTTCTCCGCCAATACACGTCGATTAACCAACGCGTCAAGATGTTCGTTAACCGGTTCGGTTAACGCAATAACACGCAGCAGCGCCGAAGAAAAATCCTCAGAGGACGCACTTTTAGCTCCCGCCCGATCGGCGGCCAGTTCACGCAGACGATTCCAGTGGTTGACCGACTCGTGAAAACATTCCAGAAACCATCGCCCCATATCCAACGCAGGGTTCAAAATAAGGTTATCCAGAAATGAGCCAGCCATTGAATTGTCTGCAAGTGCCGCCAGACTACGCTGCATGCTGTCGTAAATTGGAACAAAACGGAGGCTATACTGCGTATCTTCCCCGCTAAAATGCCCCAGTTCATGGCCGATTATCGCCGCAATTTCCGCTTTTGACATCAAGGAAGCGTAGGTTAGCGGGAAATGTAACGTGTTACCCGTTAATCGTTCACCACCTTTGAGTTGCACGGTATTGGCTGTGACGAAAAAGCTGTCACACAGGCCGACAACAATATTATCGGGAACGGTTAATTGCGCGTTGTGCGCTATCTGCCGTATCCATTGCCAGAACGCGGGCGCTTGCTGTTCCGAGATGTTTTCTCCCCGGAGAACAGAATCAGCAGGCTTAAAAATTTGCAGTGTTTTTTTGAGAGTAGAAATGCTATTTCCCAGAAGAGCAATAATCATCACAATCATGATTACACTGCCGGCAAGCGCTTTGATTTCCACAGCATAAATCTGATGTCGGGCCATCACCCACAGGATTTCAGAAGCAAGGAGACTCACTACCGCTAAACCACACAGCATCATCTCGCCCACCATCAGATAGGGCAGACGACGCTTACAAAGCGTAAAGTGGGTAATTAATTGATCCACGGATGCCCGACTACACCGTGCCGACAGAGCGCATAGCAGTACAGCATAGATTACAATACTCAACGCCCCAGAAGATAACAATAAACCTGATATCGCCAGTACCTGGCGTACATGCAATATCCCGTCAGTCGCAAAGCCATATAAGTTTGCTGTATGTATCGTGTCGCTTATCCGCCAGTATTGCCAGACTGCATAGAAGAGAATAAGCAGTGGCATAATAAATATATGTAACATCCGTGTGCGAGCCATAGAATTATTTATTCACCCATTAAATACATAACAAAGAGACGTCAAATTATGACGGCATCCAGCATAAAGATTTAAAACTTACTCAATTCCGCACGCGCGTGCGCAGATGAAATATACTGCCCAACGATCTGTGACATCGTTACAGCATCGAGCTTAACTTTTTTCCCCTCTTCTTCGCAGCAAGGGCTGCTTACAACGACGACGACCCGGCTTTCCTGAGGTTCATAACGGAATACCTGCATAAAGCGTTTGGTGGTGATATTCAGCCTATCGCCATTACGCACATACAGATGGAGCATCGCGGCGCCGGAGATGACAACAACCTCATAACGTTCAATGTATTCCAGCGGTAGCGGCTGTGGAAGATAGAGGCTGGTAATGCTTTGCGGCGTCAATGTGAACAATGGCTGACGCGACCGCTGTAATGCCACATTCCCCATCATACCCAGCGGGAGACCTATCAGCGTAAACAGCCAGCATATCCCGCTAAGGTGTTGAAAGAGCACCAGATAGCCCCCGCCAAATATCAGTACAATACCCACGATCATCATGATCCATGCCATCGATGAGGAAGACCATATAGCCTTCGCCTCTGTCGCCAGTGTCGCTTCAGCCTCGATTTCCTCACGTATCTCGGCGCGCAGTGGTTCAATCTCCTGAGATATCTCGCAAGATAATGCGCTGGCAACAGGCCCGAATAACGCAGGGAAGAAGAGGTTCTCTTCTGGCGCGACGGCACGAGAGGCGCGTGACAGCAACTCTTCATCGAGTGAAAGATTCAGGGCGGTGATACGCGCGCGGGTCGTGGGATGACTATCCATGGGATGCGCAATTTCACTGTCGATGCTGGCGAGGACATCAAGCGGCCCCTGCTTTTGCAACGCCAGCACAAGTCCGTCAGTCCAATTGTCACTGTTCTTCCGCCCGCGAAGAACGTCTTCCAGGTAGCGCTCAACCGGTTCACTCAGCGCCGATATTCTCAGCAATGCGCAGGCGAAGGCCGCAGAGGACGATACGCTAGCCCCGGTTTTATCTGCGGCAAGTTCCCGGATGCGACTCCAGTGGTTCACCGTCTCGTGGAATGTCTGTAAAAACCACATCGCCATATTCAGCGCAGGAGACAATACCAGGCGGTCTATCCAGGCATCCTGCATGTTTTTCGCCATCTGTTGCAGGCTATTTTGCATGCCCGCATAGAGGGGCGCGAAGCGCAGGCTGTACTGCGTATCCTCGCCGGTAAAGTGACCTAACTCATGCCCCACCACGGCGGCAATCTCCGCTTCATTAAGGAGCGACAGATACGTCAGCGGTAAATAGAGCGTATTCCCCGCTAACCGCTCGCCCTTTTCAATTTGTACGGGATTGGCCGTCACATAAAAGCAGTCAAAAAACCCGACGACAATATTATCAGGTGGCGTGAGCTGCGCCTGA
Source organism: Pseudocitrobacter sp. 2023LY-00077 (assembly GCF_055796175.1). Classification (NCBI taxonomy): domain Bacteria; kingdom Pseudomonadati; phylum Pseudomonadota; class Gammaproteobacteria; order Enterobacterales; family Enterobacteriaceae; genus Pseudocitrobacter; species Pseudocitrobacter sp. 2023LY-00077. Next base: position 201,293 of record NZ_JBSPEI010000009.1, read on the forward strand.
GAGGTGAGGCTCCGGACCCACTGCCAGAGTTCGGGTGTCTGTACTTCCGGCAAATTGACGCCAATCACCCGCGAATCTTCAGGCTTAAACAGGGCAAAGCATTTCCGAACAGAAAAGAAACTTTTAATGATCATCCAGAGTATGGCAAATACCGCTATCACCATGGCGAACAGCAATTTCATACCGCCACCATTCATCTCTACGTGCCCCATGGCCCAGATAATTTCGGAGAGCACTAAAGCGACGGTCGCAAGGCCACAAAAAAGGATTTCGCCAACCATCATGAAGGGCAGTAGTCGTCGGCAGAGAGTAAACTTTTGGATGAGCACATCCTGGGAACGTCGCGAAGTGCGTGCGCATGCCTTACACACCACAACCGCGCTTCCCAGGATACACATCGCTATCACAGTTAAGAACATCGCCAGCATAGCTAATACAAACTGGAGGGCTTCTATTTCATCAGCGTTATCACTTGCCCGCCAGCATTTCCATAATCCATATATAAAGAGAAATAATGGGGTATAAAAAAGACTAATTACTCTTTTTATGTCCATATAAAACGTCATCCATTTAAATTAATAATATTATTGAATAACCTAATTACAATTACACACTCATTCAACGAGTAAATTAAACTTACCAAATCCATTATAAATCAGCGACAGGATCATATTAAATTTTTCTTTTTGATGCCATCAGAAAAAAATTTGATGACATCGGTGAGTCATGTCATTAACATTATTAATGTAATTAATTCAATAATGCTTAGTGAAAACAATGTTAATATATTTATTAAGCAATGAATCAAGATGTTTTCAACTTATAACTTCTTAAAGGCCACAAGCGACCGCTTTTGCTATGTTAAAATTATAGTGATATGCTCAATCGGAGCGCGTCAGCGACAAGCCTAAGCGTAATATCTGCACACAAGGTAACTATGTTAATTTTCATTTTAAAATCAGCAGCGATTTATTTACTATTCTTATGCATAGCCTGCCTGACATTGTTAATTACCAGCGCGTTTTTGGATATTGAATCAATAGCATGGACAATATACGACTATCTACATTTTCATTACAGCTTTTATAATGAGAGTTATGATTTCAACCCTGCCCTGGCAGATATCCTTATCATCTGGGTGATATTTATTCCTTTGGTTTTTACATCACTATATTACGCACTAAAAACATTTAAAAACCGAATTAAAAAATAGATTTACACCGTAAGCCATATCGCATTGAGATGCTGTAAACAATCAAACGTCTGGAAAATGATAAAAAAAAGCTGGCAGAAAAATTTTCCCAGCCAGCTTCTCAAATGGTCAGAAAACCTTACTCGATACCCTTACTACGCAGGTAATCTTCGTAATTACCGGTGAAGTCAATCACGCGCTCCGGCGTAATTTCAATCACGCGCGTCGCCAGCGAGCTCACAAATTCACGGTCGTGAGAAACAAAGATCAGCGTGCCCGGATACATTTCCAGCGCCATGTTCAACGATTCAATGGATTCCATATCCAGGTGGTTGGTCGGTTCATCCATGACCAGCACGTTCGGTTTTTCCATCATCAGTTTACCGAACAGCATGCGACCTTTCTCACCACCGGAAAGTACTTTCGCCGGTTTCTTGATATCGTCCTGGCTGAACAGCAGACGACCGAGGATGCTACGCACCGCTTGTTCGTCGTCGCCTTCCTGTTTCCACTGGCTCATCCATTCGAAGACGGTCAGGTCATTTTCAAATTCGAATTCATGATCCTGCGCGTAGTAGCCGATTTGCGCGTTTTCGGACCATTTCACCGTACCGTGATCCGGCGTTAAATCACCGACCAGGGTTTTCATCAGCGTGGATTTACCGACGCCGTTGGTCCCCAGGATCGCGAGTTTCTCGCCCACTTCCAGCAGCAGGTTAACGCCTTTAAACAGCGGGCCGTTATCAAAGCCTTTGCTGAGGGCTTCCACTTCCAGCGCGTTACGGAACAGCTTCTTATCCTGTTCAAAACGAATGAACGGGTTCTGACGGCTCGACGCTTTGACTTCGTCGAGTTTGATTTTATCAATCTGACGCGCGCGGGACGTTGCCTGGCGAGATTTAGAGGCGTTGGCGCTAAAGCGGCTAACGAAGGATTGCAGGTCAGCAATCTGCGCTTTTTTCTTGGCGTTATCGGCCAGCAGGCGTTCACGCGCCTGGGTTGCGGCGGTCATGTATTCGTCGTAGTTACCGGCGTAGACGCGCAGCTCACCGTAGTCGAGATCTGCCATGTGGGTGCAGACCATATTCAGGAAGTGACGGTCGTGCGAAATGATGATCATGGTGCTGTCGCGCTCGTTCAGCACCTGCTCCAGCCAGCGAATGGTGTCGATGTCCAGGTTGTTGGTCGGTTCATCGAGCAGCAGGATGTCCGGGTTAGAGAACAGCGCCTGCGCCAGAAGCACACGCAGTTTCCAGCCAGGTGCGACTTCGCTCATCGGGCCGTAATGCTGTTCCAGCGGAATCCCCACGCCCAGCAGCAATTCACCGGCGCGCGCTTCGGCGGAATAACCGTCCATTTCACCGTAGAGCACTTCGAGGTCGGCCACTTTATAGCCATCTTCTTCGCTCATTTCCGGCAACGCATAGATGCGGTCGCGCTCTTGTTTAACTTCCCACAGCTCACCGTGTCCCATGATGACCGTATCCAGAACGCTGAACTCTTCGAAGGCGAACTGATCCTGACGCAGCTTACCGATGCGCTCGTTCGGGTCGAGAGAGACGTTGCCCAGCGTCGGCTCAAGGTCGCCGCCGAGGATTTTCATAAAGGTGGATTTGCCGCTCCCGTTAGCGCCAATCAGGCCGTAACGGTTGCCGCCGCCAAATTTGACGGAGATGTTTTCGAACAGCGGCTTACTGCCAAACTGCATGGTAACGTTGCTGGTAACTAACACGGAAGTATCCTGAGGAATGTGACAAACCGCCTATTATGCCACAATTCCGAATTAAAATCGCCCGCCTTCGTAACGCGCTAAACTGTCACCTAAGTGAAAAAAATGTGATTTCGTACACATCTGAATTCCCTGTTGCCGGGAATGCACATATAATGCGCTTCCATCATACATCCGATTTTCCAACCACAGCCTGAGTGGCACTGATATCTCGAACAACATGAACATGAAATTAACAACACTTTTCGCTGCGGCGCTTGCAGTCGTTGGCTTCTGTAAAACCGCATCCGCAGTGACATATCCGTTACCGACGGATGGTAGTCGTGTCATTGGTCAGAATCAGGTGATCACCATCCCTGAAAACAACAAGCAGCCGCTGGAGTACTTTGCGGCGCAGTATCAGATGGGTCTTTCCAATATGCTGGAAGCTAACCCAGGCGTGGATACGTATCTGCCGAAAGGCGGCACCGTGCTGACCATTCCGCAGCAGCTGATTCTGCCGGATACCGTGCATGAAGGTATCGTCATCAACAGCGCGGAAATGCGTCTGTACTACTACCCGAAAGGCACTAACACTGTCATCGTGCTGCCAATCGGTATCGGCCAGTTGGGTAAAGACACTCCGATTAACTGGACCACCAAAGTAGAACGCAAGAAAGCGGGCCCGACATGGACCCCAACGGCGAAAATGCACGCGGAATATCGCGCGGCGGGTAACCCACTGCCAGCAGTGGTTCCGGCTGGCCCGGATAACCCGATGGGCCTGTATGCGCTGTACATCGGTCGCCTGTATGCGATTCACGGCACTAACGCCAACTTTGGTATCGGTCTGCGCGTGAGCCACGGCTGTGTGCGTCTGCGTAACGAAGACATCAAATTCCTGTTCGAAAGCGTGCCGGTCGGTACCCGCGTACAGTTTATTGATGAACCCGTGAAAGCAACCACAGAACCGGATGGCAGCCGCTTCATCGAAGTTCACAACCCGCTGTCAGTGACTGAAGCGCAGTTTGAAGGCGGTGAAACCGTTCCGGTTACGCTGAACTCTACGGTGCAGAAGGTGACTTCCCAGTCTGATGTAGACCAGGACGTGCTGAATCAGGCGATTCAGAACCGCGCCGGTGTACCGATTCGTCTGAACTGATTCGGTTCAGATACAAAAATGGCGAAGCTGATGCTTCGCCATTTTTTTTGGGGTAATCCCCTCATCCATTATTCACCATCACAAACCCGCCATGATCATAGCGATAATGGCAGTGCGCATACTCCAGCGGCGTACCGTCTTCCAGATAAATAACCTGCTCCAGCTCCAGCACCGGATCGGTCTCGTCGCAGTTGAGATACTCTTTGTCGCGAGCATCCGGCTTACAGGCGCGCACCACGCGATAAGAGCCCATCATCTTTAAGCCCAGCGTTTCGCGCACGTAGCGGAAAACCGAACTTTCCAGATGTGATTTATTGAGCCCAGGCACCAGCGCGACCGGCATTACCGTCATATCCAGCGAAATCGGTTCACCGTTCACTAAACGCAAGCGAATAAAATCATAGACCGGCGCATCGGCACTCATCAGCAGCGAGGCTTGCTCTTTTTCATTCGGGAAGCGCACCTCAAAGGCAATCACCTGGCTTGTCACCTCGCCGAGGTGCCGCCAGGTTTCCGTTGCGCCGAAATAGTCGCTGCCCGCGACATCCCACTGCGAAAGCTGGCGGAAGTTTTTACGCACAAACGTCCCCTGCCCCTGACGCGCATAGATAATGCCTTCAACAATCAGTTGGCGCATCGCCTGCTGAATGGTCATGCGGCTGGTGTTGAATTCAGCCGCCAGCGCCAGCTGATCGGGCAGCGGCTCCGTCGCCGGATAACGCTGGCTCAGAATACGCTGCTTAATTTCCTGTGCGATGGAGAGGTACTTCGCCGCCATCTTCCGCTCCTTAATGGGTGTTACATCTCTTCGCCGTTGCTGTGAATCGCCCGCTTCAACCATGCGTAGCTTTTCTTCGGCACGCGGCGCAAATCTTTCAAATCATGGTTTTCCCGGTTCACATACACCACGCCATAACGCTTACGCATGTCGCCCTGGGAGCTGAGAATATCAATTAACCCCCAGCCCAGATAGCCTATCACCTGTGCTCCATCCTCAAAAATGGCCTCTTTCATGGCATTGATGTGGTCGCGATGATAGGCGATGCGGTAATCATCGGCGACAGGCGTTTCGCCATCCCAGGATTCAATCACCCCGATGCCGTTCTCTATCGGGAAGACCGGCAGACGCCAGTCGTTATAGTATCGCGTAATGATGCTGCGGAACCCAAGCGGATCGATTTGCCAGTTCCATTCGGTGGCTTTCAGATGCGGGTTGGGCGTATCGCCAAAGAGCATATAGTTATTGACGGCAGTGCCTTCCGGAATGGGATCGCTGCTCAACGTGCGGCTGGCATAGTAGCTGAAGGCCATATAATCATTTTTTAGCGTCGCCAGTACGGCGAGGTCTTCATCGCGATAGATATCACGCAGACCTTCTCTCTCGACAAACGCCATCACTTCCGGGCTGTAGCCCTGCCCCGCAAACGCGCGTAACAGATTCTGATTGAAGAATTCGTCGAGTTGACGGGCGCAGAACACATCGCGCGGTTTACAGGTTGCCGGGTACACCTGGGCGTGCGCCAGCATGCCGCCCATTAGCTTGCCGGGTTTGGTTTCATGCAGATAGTGTGTGAGATGCGCGTGCGCCATCATCACGTGGTGCTGAATCTGATAAAGCTCGCGTAACGTTTTCTCACCCTGCATATAACCGGAAATCAAAAATGCTTCCGGCATATGGTAAAGGTTCTGTTCATTGAAGGTGAGCCACCAGGTTACCTGGTCGCCAAAGCAATCAATCATTTTTTCGCCATAGCGGATGAACGCGTCCATCACCCGACGATCGGTGAAACCGTTGTATTTTTCCGCCAGCGCCAGCGGCATGTCGAAATGATAGAGGCAAATCATCGGCGCGATGCCGCGCGCGACAAGCCCATCGATAAAGCGTTGATAAAACGCGATACCTTCTTCATTAAACTCACCGTCGCCGTCCGGGCAAACGCGGCTCCAGGCAATCTGGAAACGGTAGCAGTTCATGCCCAGATCCTGCATTAAATCAAAATCTTCTTCGAAGCGATGATAGCTATCGGTGGCAACCTTCCAGTCAGAGGCGTTCTCTTTCGGCTCGCGAATGTCATACACCGACATCCCCTTCCCGCCCTCGTTCCATGCGCCTTCGGTTTGCATGCTGGAAACAGAGTTTCCCCAAAGAAAATCAGCTGGCAGTGTGTTCATCATGACGCCCTCAAGATATGACTAGTCAAATAACATATATGATTAGTCATATTAGAAAGCAGCGTACGGCGCAACGAAAAGGCTCACGTTTTGTGAGCCTGTCCGAAAGATTAAAGGTGACCGAGGAGATGCAGCAGGCCGTAACCTGTCAACGCCGCCCACAGCAGCATGGGCAGAGAATAGAGATGGAAGCGCCACCAGATACGGCGATCGTTCGCCATGCGTAGCGCAATCAGGTTGGCAAGCGATCCGGGCAACAGGCCAAAACCGCCGACGTTCACCGCCCAGGCAAGCAGAATGGAGGGGGGCACATAATTAAGCAGCAAAATCGTTGACGGCACGTTGCTGATCACCTGCGAAAGACCGATCGCCGTGAGCCATAAAGAACCGTCCGACAATTGCCCGACACCATGCAGTGAATGCTGCAATGCAGGCAGTTGCGTCAGGAGATGCACATCAATAAACATCGCCATAAAGACCAGCAGCAGGGTCCAGTCGACGCTGTAAACCACGCGCCGCTCCAGCAGCAGGAAGCCCACGGCTACGCACACCAGCCCCCACAGTTCGAGCTTCATCTCCAGTGCGGCGAGGAAAACCAGATAGAAGGCCAGGCAGCACCACACCAGCTTTGGCCGCCATGACGGTGTGGCATCGCTGCTTTGAAATTGCAGTTTTTTCGCCGGGAAACAACACCAGCAGAGAACGAGCAGTGTCGCCATCATCGCCAGCGCCAGCGGCAACATTTGCAACGTAAAGACCGGGAAGCTCAGGCCGGAGCGGCCCCACAGCAAAATATTCTGCGGGTTGCCGATGGGCGTCAGCAGTGAACCGGCGTTCACTGCCAGCGCCTCGAAAATAATCAACCGGTTAACCGGAATGGCGCACCATTTTTTTAGCGTCAGGGTGAGCGGCACAATGATAAACAGCGCCACATCGTTGGTCAGAAAGGTCGACAGCAGCGCCGCCGCCAGCACCATAAAGATAGCCAGCTGTCGCTCGGTAACGAAACGTCGCGCCATCTTACGCCCGAGCACATCAAAATAGCCGCTCTGCTCAACGCCTTTGGTGAGCAGCATTAAACCGCTCAGGGTGATGATGGTGTGCCAGTCAATCGCTGCGGGCCAACGCGCCGGGGCAAACGGAACCAGAAAAGTGAGGATGACGCCGATAAGCAGCAACAGATGCAGAAAACGATCGCGCGCCAGCGACCGAATAAAAGGAGGTGTCATTCAACGTACTGCCCATGTTTTTGGGTAAACTGGCGGAACATGTCCAGCGTCTCTTCGCTGACATGATGTTCAATGCCTTCGGCATCACGACGGGCGGTATCCTGGCTGACGCCCAGCGCCAGTAAAAAGCTCTCGACCACCTGATGACGCTCGCGGCTCTCCTGAGCCAGCTTCTCGCCTTCCGGCGTTAAGAACACACCGCGCCATGGGATCTGCTCGATCAGCCCCACGCCCGCCAGACGTTTTAACATTTTCGCCACAGTTGGCTGCGACACGCCGAGCCGCGCGGCCATATCCACCTGACGCGCCTCGCCCACTTCGCGGATCAAATCGGAAATCAGCTCAACATAGTCATCAATCAGCTCGCGGCGATGCGCTTCCCGCACCTGACGGAACCCTTCAACGTGTTCTTCCACATTCACCAGCTGCGTCACTTTTTTTGTTGTTGGCTTACCTGCGCGGCGGTTCATAGCACTTCCTCATCGGTGTGACGCGTCAAAGCATCTTATAAATTGCCCCCATTGTAATGGATCGTGCTCTGAGTACAAAAATTTAACGTTTAGCCATAGCTATAAAATATAGCCTGTGCTATATCTGTATGTAATGCAATCACTCATCACGGAACGACGAGCGCAAAAGCAGGAGGTTACCATGAACGAATTCAAGAGGTGTTTACGCGTGTTTAGTCACTCTCCTTTCAAAGTCCGTTTAATGCTGGTTAACATGCTGTGCGACATGATCAACAGCAAACCCCAGCAGGACAACAAACCTAACTAACGCGGCGTCGCGGTACGCCGCTTCATTTTTTTGTCATTTTTCTCTGGCAGACTCCCCTGTCGTGCTCAAAAACCCCACATTTCTTCCGCTTTTGTAATCGCCTTCGCAAAACATTTTGTTATGGGTAGTTGACCAAAAACAGCGCGCGCTTTATCTTCGTGCGGCCCTGCACTTTTGCGGCTCGCAGATGCGGAGCTTCCCCCTTCTCTTTACGCAATAATGTCCGGCAAAAAAGCCCCTTGACGCCAGGGGACGCACATGGCGTTTTTATAGTTGCGATTTATGAATGTCACGCTGAAAGAAACTCTCGCCGCCCGTGGAATTACCCTGAGTCCGTGGACGGGCCTCTATTTCCTGCAATCACTGCTGATCAACCTGGCCCTGGGTTACCCCTTCAGCCTGTTGTATGCGGTGGCATTTACCTGCGTGCTCCATTTAGTGTGGCGAGCCGCGCCAAAAGTCCAGAAAGTGGTGCTGGGTCTTTATTCACTGGTGGCGGCGCTCTATTTCCCGTTCAGCCAGGCCTACGGTGCACCGAACTTTAATACCCTGCTGGCGCTGCATTCGACAAACGTCGAAGAATCCACCGAGATGTTTACCATCTTCCCGTGGTACAGCTATCTGGTGGCGCTGTTTATTTTTGCCCTTGGCGTAATTGCCGTGCGCCGCAAGGCCAGCCCGGTAAAACGCTGGGGTAAAATGGAAACCCTGTGTCTGATATTCAGCGTCGGCACCTTCTTCGTGCAGCCGATTCAAAACCTGGCGTGGGGCGGCGTTTTTAAATTCAAAGATACCGGTTACCCGGCATTTCGCTTCGTGAAGGACGTCATCGTTAACAATAACGAAGTGATTGACGAACAGCAGCGCATGGCGCAGTTCGCGCAAATGAAGGATACCTGGACGGTCACCGCCGTGAAGCCGAAATATCACACCTATGTGGTGGTGATTGGCGAAAGCGCGCGTCGTGATGCGCTGGGCGCGTTTGGCGGCCACTGGGACAACACACCGTTTGCCAGTTCGGTGAATGGCTATCTGTTTAACGATTATATTGCCGCCAGCGGTTCAACGCAGAAATCGCTGGGGCTAACCCTTAACCGCGTCGTCGATGGCAAACCGCAGTATCAGGATAACTTTGTTACCCTGGCTAACCGCGCAGGTTTCCAGACCTGGTGGTTCTCCAACCAGGGGCAAATCGGCGAATATGACACAGCCATCGCCAGCATCGCAAAACGCGCAGATGAAGTGCAGTTCCTCAAAAGTGGCGATTTTGAAGCGGATAAAAACACCCAGGACACGGCGCTGTTGAAGATGACCGCACAGGTCTTCGCGTCGCAGCGTACTCAACCGCAGCTTATCGTGCTGCATTTGATGGGTTCTCACCCGCAGGCCTGCGACCGCACGCACGGCAAGTATGATGTGTTTGTGCAATCGAAAGAGACGTCCTGCTATCTTTACACCATGACGCAAACCGACGATTTGCTGCGCCAGCTGTACGATCAGCTACGCAACAGCGGTGACAGCTTCTCGCTGGTGTACTTCTCCGATCACGGGCTGGCATTTAAAGAGCGCGGAAAAGAGGTGCAGTACCTGGCGCACGACGATAAATTCCAGCAGAATTTTCAGGTGCCATTTATGGTGCTGTCGAGTGACGACAAGGCGCATAAGGTCATTAAGGCGCGCCGTTCAGCGAATGATTTTCTTGGGTTCTTCGCTCAGTGGACGGGCATCAAAGCGAAAGAAATTAGCCAGCGCTATCGTTTTATCTCAGAACAGAAGGCCGGGCCGGTGTACATCACCAACTTCCAGTTACAGAAGGTGGATTACAACCATCTGGGGACGGACCTGTTTACGACGAAGAGCCGTTAAAAGACGCCTGATGGCGCTTCGCTTATCAGGCCTACGCATCGATGCGGTTGTAGGCCGGGCAAGCGCAGCGCCCCCGGCAAAATACAGGCAAAAAAAATCCGCCACAAGGGCGGATTTTTCATATCACCGAAGTGATTAGAAGCGGTAACCAACACCGGCAATCCAGGTGCCGACGTCAACGCTACGAATGCGAGACTGCTCGTAAGAGAAGTCCAGAGCAACGTTTTCGATCGGGTTGAACTGCAGGCCCGCACCGTAAGAGAAACCGTAATCGCTGGTGTCGTGTTTGTTCGGCAGATCAGCGGTCTGGAATTTACCGTAACCAACACCTACTACGCCGTAGATGCTTGCCCAGTCGTTCAGACGGTAAGCAGGACCTGCGGTGATGCCGTAGTACTGTGATTTATGGTAGTTGTTGTCGCTGGAGCTACGGTCTTTTTCGGTGTAAGTAAAGGAACCGATAACGCCCAGCGGTTGGTCGTCCATTTCATAGCGGTATTTCAGGTTGAAACCGTTAGCTTTGTTAGCAACGCCCTGCATATCGCTCTGAGCGTAACCGCCAGTAACGGTAGAAGTTGCAGCTACTGCGGTACCTGCGGATACAGCCAGAACAGCGGCCAGTGCTGAAAGACATGCAATTTTTTTCATAACCACCTCAAATGTGCTTCAAGTAAATCCGTAAGTTTTAAATATATCAAAAATTGTTAGGAAACTCTTTCGAACTTGTGATGTCTAAACCTGCCTTTGATGTAACCAAAAATTTCCGGGCCCGGTTATCTCTTTCAAACATCACAGGTTTTCCCGGAATACCAGACTAGTATCACACAGTGATTTCATCACATTATTCCAGATAATTCCTAGTTTGACAGATTAATAATCCATCGACTAAGGACATTCTAACGATTCACGGGCGGATTTTTTTCAACAATTCCTCAACCGTAGCCTGGTATTTCATTTACACTGCTTTTTTTACTCCGTTTGACACAAATTGACAGGAAAAAGATGTCTGGCTTGCTCCGTAAATCTCCCGCATGGATGCCCGTGTTTGTTCTCATCGTGTCGATGCTCTCTATCCAGAGCGGCGCATCACTCGCTAAGTCGCTGTTTCCGTTAATTGGCGCACCGGGTGTCACCGCCCTGCGTCTGGCGCTTGGCACGCTGATTCTGGTTATCGTCTTTAAGCCGTGGCGACTGCGTTTTGCAAAAGAGCAGCGTCTGCCGCTGCTTTTCTACGGGCTGTCGCTGGGCGCGATGAACTATATGTTCTATCTCTCTATCCAGCGCATTCCGCTGGGGATTGCCGTTGCCCTGGAGTTCACCGGGCCGTTGGCCGTCGCGCTGTTTGCCTCTCGCCGCGCGGTGGACTTTATCTGGGTTATCCTCGCCGTGCTTGGCCTCTGGTTCTTGCTGCCGTTGGGTCAGGACGTGGCGCACGTCGATCTCACCGGTGCGCTGCTGGCGCTTGGCGCGGGCGCAGGCTGGGCCATCTATATATTAAGCGGCCAACGCGCCGGCGCGGAACATGGCCCGGCGACGGTGGCGATGGGTTCTTTAATTGCAGCCGTCATTTTTGTGCCGCTTGGCGTATTACAGTCTGTTGATGTGAGCTGGCACTGGTCTATTCTGCCGGTCGGCCTGGCCATTGCCGTGCTATCAACTGCCCTGCCCTATTCACTCGAAATGCTGGCCCTGACCCGCTTACCGACACGCACCTTCGGCACACTGATGAGTCTCGAACCTGGCCTGGTTGCCATTTCAGGGATGATCTTCCTCGGCGAAACGTTGACGGGTACGCAAACTCTGGCGCTGGCGGCCATTATTGCCGCATCGATGGGGTCAACGCTCACCATGCGTCGCGAAACAAAAATCCAGAAAGTAGATATAAGTTAAAGCTTAATGTCGCTATTAGACCGATAGGCAGAGTCAGAATTTTCTATCCGGAACTCGGTGCTATACTTATTGCCAGTTAATACTGGAACGCACAACATCAAGAGGATATGAGATTATGAGTACCGCTAAACTGGTCAAATCAAAAGCATCCAATCTGCTTTATACCCGCAACGATGTCGCTGACAGCGAGAAAAAAGCCACTGTCGAGTTGCTGAATCGCCAGGTGATCCAGTTCATTGACCTGTCTCTGATTACCAAACAGGCCCACTGGAATATGCGCGGAGCTAACTTTATTGCCGTTCATGAAATGTTGGATGGCTTCAGGACTGCGCTTACCGATCATCTGGATACCATGGCTGAACGTGCCGTACAGCTGGGCGGCGTGGCGCTGGGCACAACCCAGGTCATCAACAGCAAAACCCCGCTGAAAAGCTACCCGCTGGACATCCACACCGTTCAGGATCACCTGAAAGAGCTGGCTGACCGCTACGCAATCGTCGCGAACGACGTGCGTAAAGCCATTGAAGAAGCGAAAGATGAAGACACAGCGGATATCTTAACCGCGGCTTCACGCGATCTGGATAAATTCCTGTGGTTCATCGAAGCTAACATCGAATAACCATAGGTTATTCTTATTACCCTCTCATCACCCCGATGAGGGGGTTTGCACCATCCGGGTGCACCCTTCTGTTAAATACTCTCGCCCAAGTAAACTATTTGTAATAATCACCTCACACAATCGTTAATAAAAGATTGTTTTATCACCACCACTTGCGTTAAAAAACAGCATGAATCGCGAAACAGGCATACTGCACCATCATAAAGCCCCATCATGGTGCACCCGAGTCTGTCAGTCGCCGAAATCGTGCATCCCTCTCTTTCTCTTTTGTTGCAAAACAATAAGTTAAAAAGTTGGCATGATTCTTTCATAGATCGTACGTTCTCGCAGGGGATTGCCCCGTGGATATAAAAGGAAATGTTATGAAGTCTTTGTTTAAAGTTTCCCTGGCTGCACTTACCCTGGCGTTTGCCGTCTCCTCTCAGGCTGCTGAGAAGAAACTGGTTGTGGCAACCGATACGGCGTTCGTTCCGTTTGAGTTCAAACAGGGCGATAAATACGTGGGTTTCGATGTTGACCTGTGGGCCGCTGTCGCCAAAGAGTTGAAACTGGACTACACCCTGAAACCAATGGATTTCAGCGGCATCATCCCGGCACTGCAAACCAAAAACGTTGACCTGGCGCTGGCCGGTATCACCATCACGGAAGAGCGCAAAAAAGCGGTCGATTTCTCTGACGGTTACTACAAAAGCGGCCTGCTGGTGATGGTGAAAGCCAACAACAACGACGTGAAAAGCGTGAAAGATCTGGACGGTAAAGTGGTTGCCGTGAAGAGCGGTACCGGCTCCGTTGATTACGCGAAAGCCAATATCAAAACCAAAGATCTGCGTCAGTTCCCGAACATCGATAACGCGTACATGGAACTCGGCACCAACCGCGCTGACGCCGTGCTGCACGATACCCCGAATATTCTTTACTTCATCAAAACCGCAGGCAACGGCCAGTTTAAAGCGGTAGGTGATTCACTTGAAGCACAGGACTACGGCATTGCCTTCTCCAAAGGCAACGACGAGCTGCGTGAAAAAGTGAACGGCGCGCTGAAAACCCTGCGTGAAAACGGCACCTATAACGAAATCTACAAAAAATGGTTCGGTACTGAGCCTAAATAAGATTGACTGAGATTACCGTGCCCGGTTGCGCACTGCGCGCCGGGCACGTTTTTTAGCGCACCCTTTTAGTGAGCTATTGTTCTTCCACCACGGTAACAGGAACACATTATGCAGTTTGACTGGAGCGTCATCTGGCCGGCCATTCCAATTTTGCTGGATGGCGCCAAAATGACTCTGTGGATTTCGGTCCTTGGCCTCGCCGGGGGTATTGTTATCGGTCTGCTGGCCGGTTTAGCCCGTACCTATGGCGGCTGGATTTCAAACCACATTGCCCTTGTTTTTATCGAAGTGATTCGCGGCACGCCGATCGTCGTACAGGTGATGTATATCTACTTCGCCCTGCCGATGGCCTTCCCGGATATTCGTATCGATACCTTCTCCGCCGCCGTGATCACCATCATGATCAACTCCGGCGCCTATATCGCGGAAATTACCCGTGGTTCCGTGCTGTCGATTCACAAAGGCTTCAGCGAAGCCGGGCTGGCGCTGGGCCTGTCTCGTCGCGAAACCATTCTTCACGTGATTATGCCGCTGGCGGTTCGCCGTATGCTGCCTGCGTTGGGTAACCAGCTGATTATCAGTATCAAAGATACCTCGCTGTTTATCGTTATCGGCGCGGCCGAATTGACCCGCAGCGGCCAGGAAATTATCGCCGGTAACTTCCGCGCGCTGGAAATCTGGACCGCCGTCGGTGTGATTTACCTGATCATTACTCAGGTACTGAACATCGTGCTTCGCATTCTTGAAAGAAGGATGAAAATCCTGTGATTGAATTTAAAAACGTTTCCAAGCACTTTGGCAAAACCCAGGTGCTGCACAATATCGACCTCAACGTGAAACAGGGCGAAGTGGTGGTGATTATTGGGCCGTCCGGTTCCGGTAAATCCACGCTGCTGCGCTGCATTAATAAGCTCGAAGAGATCACCAGCGGCGATCTTTTCGTTGATGGCCTGAAGGTCAACGACCCGAAAGTGGATGAGCGCCTGATTCGTCAGGAAGCCGGGATGGTGTTCCAGCAGTTCTATCTCTTCCCGCACCTGACGGCATTGGAGAACGTGATGTTCGGCCCGCTGCGAGTGCGTGGTACACAAAAGGCAGATGCGGAAAAACTGGCGAAAGAGCTGCTGGCGAAAGTGGGCCTGGCGGAACGCGCGCATCATTATCCGTCTGAACTCTCCGGCGGCCAGCAACAACGCGTGGCGATTGCCCGCGCGCTGGCGGTGAAACCGAAGATGATGCTGTTTGATGAGCCCACTTCTGCCCTCGATCCGGAACTGCGCCACGAAGTGCTGAAAGTGATGCAGGATCTGGCGGAAGAAGGCATGACGATGGTTATCGTGACCCATGAAATCGGCTTTGCCGAGAAAGTGGCATCGCGATTGATCTTTATCGATAAAGGCCGTATTGCCGAAGATGGCGACCCGCAGGTCCTGGTGAAAAACCCGCCGAGCCAGCGTTTGCAGGAGTTTTTGCAGCACGTATCGTAATTTCCCCCTCACCCTAACCCTCTCCCTTAAGGGAGAGGGAACTGACCGTGCAAGCGGTGAGGCCGGTGCGATTTTTCTCCCTCTCCCCGTGGGAGAGGGTCGGGGTGAGGGCAACAACGCGCACCGAGTCCCGGTATTTCTCCCAAAATCCCTCCCCCTCCCCCTCGCAATCTATACTTAACCCTTTGTGATTGTTGCTTTCGGAGGGACTCGTGCCATACATCCTGCTGTTTTTGCTCGCCCTTATCAGCGCGCCGCTGCATGCGGTAACCATCCCCGGCGTAACATCGACCACCAGCGAAACCGCCGCCAGCGAGCCCGATGCCGCGCAGAAAAAAGCGGCCTATTCTGCGCTTGCCGATGTGCTGGAAAACGACGCGTCGCGCAAAGAGCTGATTGGACAGCTACGCCACGCTGCCGCCACGCCCCCTCCGGAAGCCGCGCCGACCCTGACGCCTCCGGATGTGAAAGAGGAAAAAACGGTTCTGGAGAACGTGACGGATGTGACGCGTCACTACGGCGGCGAGTTCTCTACCCGTTTCGCCCAGCTATGGCGCAACATCTCTACCGCGCCGCATAAACCGTTTCATACAGCGACCTTCTTCAATGCGGTGACTCATTTTCTGATGCTGGCGACGCTGGTCTTTGCTTTTTATGGCCTGGTGCGCCTTTGCGCCCTGCCGCTGTACCGTAAAATGGGGCGCTGGGGGCGGCACAAGAACCGCGATCGCAGCAACTGGTTGCAGCTTCCGGCGATGATCACCGGCGCGCTGATTATCGATTTACTGCTGCTGGCGCTGACGCTGTTTATCGGTCAGCTACTGAGCGACAATTTAAATGGCGGAAACAGCACCATCGCCTTCCAGCAAAGTCTGTTCCTCAATGCCTTTGCGTTGATTGAGTTTTTCAAAGCCTTACTGCGCCTGATTTTCTGCCCGCGCGTGCCGGATCTTCGCCCCTTTGCCATCACCGACCAAACCGCGCATTACTGGAACTTACGCCTTAGCGCGCTGAGCAGCTTAATCGGTTACGGGCTGGTGGTCGCCGTGCCGATTATCTCCAACCAGGTCAACGTACAGGCGGGCGCGATGGCGAACGTGGTCATTATGCTGACCATTACGCTGTGGGCGTTGTATCTGATTTTTCACAACAAAAAAGCGATTACCGACGGCTTACTACAAGTTGCCGACCGCTCGCTGGCGTTTTTCAGCCTGTTCATACGCGCGTTTGCGCTGGTGTGGCACTGGCTGGCGAGCGCTTACTTCATTGTACTGTTCTTCTTTTCCCTGTTCGATCCGGGCAACAGCCTGAAATTTATGATGGGCGCGTCAGTGAAAAGCCTGGCGATTATGGGGATCGCCGCCTTTATTTCCGGCATCCTGTCACGCTGGATAGCCAAAACCATCACCCTGTCGCCGGAGACACAGCGTAATTACCCGGAACTGCAAAAGCGGCTTAACGGCTGGTTATCCGGCGCACTGAAAACCGCACGCACGCTGGTTGTCTGTGTGGCGGTCATGCTGCTGCTCAGCGCCTGGGGCTTGTTCGATTTCTGGAGCTGGCTGCATCAGGGAACGGGCGAGAAAACGGTGGATGTGCTTATCCGCATCGCCTTAATTCTCTTCTTCTCCGCTGTCGGCTGGACGGTGCTTGCCAGCCTGATTGAGAACCGACTGGCCTCGGATATTCATGGCCGACCGCTGCCCAGCGCACGCACACGTACGCTTCTGACGCTGTTCCGTAACGCGCTGGCGGTGGTGATCAGCACCATCACGGTGATGATTCTGCTCTCTGAGATAGGCGTTAACATCGCACCGCTATTGGCCGGTGCCGGGGCGCTGGGCCTGGCTATTTCGTTCGGTGCGCAAACCCTGGTGAAGGATATTATTACCGGGGTATTTATTCAGTTTGAAAATGGTATGAACACTGGCGACCTGGTGACCATCGGGCCGCTCACCGGTACCGTTGAACGAATGTCGATTCGATCGGTGGGCGTTCGCCAGGATACCGGGGCGTATCATATTATTCCGTGGTCCTCTATCACTACCTTCGCCAACTTTGTGCGCGGCATTGGCTCCGTGGTGGCGAACTACGATGTTGACCGCCATGAAGAAACAGAGAAAGCCAATCAGGCCCTGAAGGATGCGGTGGATGAGTTAATGCAGATGGAGGATATTCGCGGCCTGATTATTGGCGAACCGTCGTTTGCCGGGATCGTCGGGCTCACCAATACCGCCTTCACGCTGCGCGTCACCTTTACCACGCTGCCGTTGAAACAGTGGTCGGTGCGCTTTGCGCTGGACAGCATGGTGAAAAAACACTTTGATCTCGCGGGCGTGCGCCCGCCGGTGCAGACTTATCAGGTGCTACCCGCACCCGCGAACACGGCCCCGCCGGATGCGGGGCTACCGCCCGCGGAACCGACGCTCTAACGTTTACGCGTCAGGAAGCGACGGCGCTGCTCGTCGTTCATAAAGGACCAGGCAATGAAGCGGCTCTGCTTCTGCCCCTGGGCCATCTCTTTTTTCACCACTTTTACCGCGCCGACATCCGTCAGTGCGCGGTAAAGTGGCGGCAGGTTTTCCCCTTTCGACACCAGCGAGGTAAACCACATCACCTGACGCGCGTAGTCGCGGCTTTCGGCAATCATCTTCTTGATAAACGCCACTTCGCCGCCTTCACACCATAGCTCCTGCTGCTGACCGCCAAAGTTCAGCGCATCGTTACGATCCTGGCCGAGATTACGGCGCTTACGCTCACCACCGGCGCGCGCTGCTGCGGCGGAGTCATGGAATGGCGGGTTGCACAGCGTGGCATCGTACTGCTCATTCTTATGGATAATGCCGTTGAACATGGATTCATTATCTTTCTGACGACGCAGGCGGATCATACGAGTCAGTGACGGGTTGGCGCTGACAATCGCCTGCGCGCTGGCAAACGCCTCGGGATGTGTTTCACTGCCGGTAAAACGCCAGCGGTACTCATGCGCGCCAATCAGCGGATAAATACAGTTTGCGCCCACACCGATATCCAGCACATTCGCGCCCTGCACCACGTTACCGCTCTCATCGGTCAGCAGATCGGCCAGATGGTGGATGTAATCCGCTCGCCCCGGAACCGGCGGGCACAGGAAACCGTCAGGAATATCCCACGAACTGACGCCATAAAAATGCGCCAGCAGCGCTTTATTCAGGGTCTTCACCGCCTGCGGATCGGCAAAGTTAATGGTCTGCTCACCGGCCGGATTCAGGGTGATAAATTCACGCAGTTCCGGGCACGATTGGCACAGTGCGGTAAGGTCGTAGCGATTATGGTGACGGTTACGCGGGTGTAGACCCGGTTTTTGGGCATTCATGACTTTCTCCTGTCTTAAGCGGCGTAAGATACCCGTTGACGGCGGCGCGGTAAATAAGGGAGTCTGGAATACCTTTGCAAATAACAGGTACGCTATGTATTTCTATGAACCCTCACAGGGACACGGGCTGCCGCATGACCCGCTCAACGCCATCGTCGGGCCGCGCCCAATCGGCTGGATATCCTCACAGGATGCGCAGGGAAAACGTAATCTCGCGCCATACAGCTTCTTCAACTGCTTTAACTATCGCCCGCCGATTATCGGCTTTGCCAGCAGCGGCTGGAAAGATAGCGTGCAGAATATCATGGAAACCAAACAGTTCGTCTGGAACCTGACCACGCAGGATCTTGCCGTCGCCATGAATGAAACCTCTGCCACGTTGCCGCACGGGGAAGATGAATATGTTCGCGCGGGCTTAACCGCCGCACCCAGCCGTCTCGTTAACGCCCCGCGCGTGGCACAGAGCCCGGTCAATTTTGAGTGTCGGTTATCGCAATGTATCCAGCTAACCTCAGCCGACGGCGCAGCCATTGACACCTGGCTGGTGCTGGGCGAAGTGGTCGGTATTCATATCGCTGAGTCCCTGCTCGAAGAGGGCATCTATCAAACAGCCCGGGCAAAACCGGTGCTGCGAGCCGGCGGGCCCTCCGCCTACTACACCATCGATGAAGCGCATCGCTTCGATCTCATCCGCCCGGACGCGCGCCGATAGCTTTAAAATCAGCCACTTGTATGTGGCTGATTTGTCAGTATTTCGTCAACTTTTTTCATTCAAAAAAACCACCTGTCTTGCGCGATTTTTTGCGGATAAAGCCTCTTCACCACCGCCTACACTTACTGGGTTACCCCGTCGTAACTGGAGGATGTTCTTATGAAGAAGAGTCTCGCCCTGCTTGTCGCAGGCGCGTTTGCCGTCGTTACCTTCTCTGCCGTCGCCGCTCCGCAACCCCTTGATGGTGATAACACCGGGCAACTCCGCCCAGCCGGTACGGTTTCAGCCTCAGGTGCCAGCTCGCTTGACGATCTGGAAGCAAAACTCGCGGAAAAAGCCCAAAAAGAGGGGGCAAAAGGGTTTGTGGTTGAATCTGCAAGCGGCAATAACAAGATGTTTGGTACAGCGACCATTTATAAATAATGGCTTCACACATCCACTTCCCTGCCCGATAGCGCCCGCTTCGGGCAGTTTTATTTCTCCCCGCTTTACGCTGTTTTTTTCTGCTGGCAGAAGAAAGTCCCCTCGTACTCTGCGCCTTATGTATAAAAAAAGGAGCAAATGTAAATTATTGTATTTATTTTTCCATAAATGAGTGTTAGAAAGTTACGCGTTTGATAATGCTTCTCACAATCATTATCAAACGTATTTGTAAAACCTGCCGTGACCAGGGCAAAGAAGTGCCCCGTTGTCATCGTAAAAACAGCTCGTTAAAAATTATAAGACGCTCATTAATATGGATAATAATCGCAATTTACCGTTCAACAGCTTTAGTTCGCTCACCTTCTTTACAGGTCTGTGTATCGGCTTAACCCCGGTTGGTCAGGCCGCCGCCGCAGACAGTAAGGATCAAAAACCCGGCGATACCTTGGTGGTGGAGGCGCAGGCCCCTTCCCTCTACGCGCCGCAGAAATCCGCTGACCCGAAATTTAGCCGCCCGATTGCAGATACTACGCGCACCGTTACCGTGATTTCCGACCAGGTGTTAAAAGATCAGGGCGTCAATAACCTGACCGATGCGCTGAAAAACGTGCCGGGCGTGGGCGCGTTTTTTGCCGGTGAAAACGGTAGCTCATCGACGGGTGACGCCATTTATATGCGCGGTGCGGATACCTCGAACAGCATTTATATTGATGGTGTGCGTGATATCGGCAGCGTCTCGCGCGACACGTTCAACACCGAGCAGGTGGAAGTGATCAAGGGCCCGTCGGGCAGCGACTATGGCCGCAGCGCACCAACTGGCTCGATCAATATGATCAGCAAACAGCCGCGCCTGGATTCCGGGATCGACGCCTCCGCCAGCATCGGCAGCGCCTGGTTCCGCCGTGGCACGCTTGATATTAACGAAGCGATCGGCGAAACCTCCGCCGTGCGTCTGAACGTGATGGGCGAGAAAACCCACGACGCGGGTCGCGATAAAGTCCAGAACGAACGCTATGGCGTTGCGCCCTCCGTGGCCTTTGGATTAGGGACGGAAAACCGGCTTTACCTGAACTACCTGCACGTTACCCAGCACAACACCCCGGATGGCGGTATCCCGACTATCGGTCTGCCGGGCTACTCTGCGCCGAATGCCGCCACCTCCGCACTCAACGGTTCCGGCAAGGTGAACACCAGCAACTTCTACGGTACGGATTCCGATTACGACGACTCCACCACCGATACCGCCACTATGCGCTTCGAGCATGATTTCAACGACACCACGACGATTCGTAATACCACCCGCTGGTCGCGAGTGAAGCAGGATTATCTGATGACGGCGGTGATGGGTGGCGCCAGCAATATCGGCATGCCTGACCCGAACAACGTGGGTAGCTGGACCTGGACGCGCACGCCAAACACCAAAGACGTGAGTAACAAGATCCTCACCAACCAGACCAACCTGACCTCGAAGTTTTATACCGGTGCGGTCGGTCATGATATCAGCACTGGCGTAGAGTTCACCCGCGAGACGCAAACCAACTATGGCGTGAACGCGATTACCGCGCCGCCGGTGAATATCTACAGCCCGAACAGCAATATCAACGTCGGCAGCCTGCACCGTAACGGCGCGAACGCCAACGGCCAGACCGATACCTTCGGCATCTACGCCTTTGATACGCTGCAAATCACTCATGATTTTGAACTGAACGGCGGCATTCGTCTGGATAACTACCACACCGAATACGACAGTTCGACAGCCTGCGGCGGCTCTGGCCGTGGTGCGCTGACTTGCCCAACCGGTACGCCAAAAGGCTCGCCGATCAAAACCGTTGATACGGCGAAATCCGGCAACCTTGTGAACTGGAAAGCCGGTGCGCTCTATCACCTGACGGAACAGGGCAATATCTATGTCAACTACGCCATTTCCCAACAGCCTCCGGGCGGCAGCAACTTCGCGCTGGCGCAGGGCGGGACCGGGAATAGCGCCAACCGTACTGACTTCAAACCGCAAAAAGCGAAAACCAGTGAAGTGGGTACCAAATGGGAGCTGTTTGATAAGCGCCTGTTGCTGACCGCCGCGCTGTTCCGCACCGACATCGAAAATGAAGTTGCTGAGAATGACGACGGCACCTATTCGCAGTACGGCAAAAAACGTGTCGAAGGTTATGAGTTGTCCGTCGCGGGTAACATCACCCCGGAGTGGCAGGTGATTGGCGGTTACACTCAGCAAAAAGCATCGATTCAGGAAGGCGCAAATGTGGCGCAGGATGGAAGCTCTGCCCTGCCTTACACGCCAGAGCACGCATTTACCCTGTGGACGCAGTATCAGGCAACGAGTGATATCTCCGTAGGCGCAGGCGCGCGCTACGTGGGCAGCATGCACCGTGGCAGCGATGGTGCCGTCGGTACGCCGTCCTACACCGAAGGCTACTGGGTTGCGGATGCCAAAGTGGGCTATCGCATCAACAGCAATCTCGATTTGCAACTGAACGTCTACAACCTGTTTGATACGGATTACGTCGCCTCGATTAACAAGAGCGGCTACCGTTACCATCCAGGCGAGCCGAGAACGTTCCTGTTAACGGCGAACGTGCATTTCTAATCACATTGCCGAAGCGCTGCGCTTGTCTGATAAGCGCAGCGCATCAGGCAAGGAGAACCTCATCATGATGTACCACATTCCCGGCGTACTGACCGCCGATGAACTTCACCAGATGGCAGAGGACCTCGACCGCGCGACCTGGATTGACGGTCGTGCAACGGTTGGCGCACAGGGTGCGCAGGTGAAAAACAACCAGCAAATAGACACCCAGAGCCCGCTCTACGCCACGCTTCAGGCGCGAGTTCTGGCCGCACTGAATCAGCACTCACTCTTCTTCGCCGCCGCGCTCCCCAAAACACTCTCCAGCCCGCTGTTTAACCGCTACCAGCAACAAGAAACCTATGGCTTTCACGTGGATGGTGCGGTCCGCAGTCACCCGCAAAGCGGCTGGATGCGTACCGACCTCTCCGCCACGCTCTTTCTGAGCGACCCGGAAAGCTACGACGGCGGCGAACTGGTGGTAAACGATACCTACGGCCAGCATAGCGTGAAGCTCCCGGCGGGCGACCTGGTACTCTACCCTTCCAGCAGCCTTCACTGCGTAACGCCCGTCACGCGCGGCGTGCGCATCGCGTCATTTCTGTGGATCCAGTCGATGATTCGCGACGATAAGCGCCGGGCAATGCTGTTCGACCTCGACCGCAACATTCAGACGCTGAAATCCCGTCATGGTGAGTCCGAAGAAGTGCTGTCGTTGCTCAATCTTTATCACAACCTGCTGCGCGAATGGTCTGAGATTTAGGCCTTGCCTGTACGCGAGACGCCCCCATATTGAGTATAATTAGCTCAATAAATAATCAGGAGGTGGACAATGGCTTCAGGTTGGGCAAATGACGGTGCTGTGCAGGATCAAATCGACAGCACCATTGAAGATGCGGTGGCGCGGGCAAGAAGTGGTCTGCCGAAGGGCGAAAGCGCCAAATTTTGTGAAGAATGTGGGGAACCGATTCCAGAGGCACGTCGGCTGGCTATTCCGGGTGTCCAGCTGTGCGTGAACTGCCAGCAGGAGAAAGATTTACACAACTCTACATTTGCAGGATATAATCGCAGAGGATCGAAAGATAGCCAGCTTCGTTGACAGTTCTCTACCTGAAAATACAGCGCAAACGGTTATCTTTACGACCACCTTTTTCGGCTAAATAAGTAGCAAAAAGTGCCTTAAATCATCGAGCAGGTTATTATCCCCCTCCGAAACCATTCGTTGCGAAAATAATTTATTAATAATCAGTAAATTAATACTTATTCAAAATTATTGATGAAGGTCATCAATTCTCTTCGATTTATTCTTTCGCAATAAAACGTGATACTCATCACATCGACAGAACATCGTCCCCTAACAAATAACCTGCGAGAGATTGAAAATGAAAACTATCAAATATGCTGTTGCTGCTATTGCCCTTTCTACCCTGTCCTTTGGTGCTTTCGCTGCTGAAGCGGTAAGCGCGGCTCAGGCTCAGAACATGAACAAAATTGGTGTTGTTTCTGCGGAAGGCGCATCGACTCTGGATGGTCTGGAAGCAAAACTGGCTGCGAAAGCAGAAGCGGCTGGCGCATCTGCTTACAGCATCACCTCTGCTAACACCAACAACAAAGTTAGCGGTACTGCGGTTATCTACAAATAACCGAAAGAATTAACTGCCAGAAGTTGTACCCCGCCAGCTTAACCCACTGGCGGCTGCTGTAACCCTCATTGAACTTGTTGATACCCTTTTTGACGCCCGGCATGCCACGCCGGGTTTTTTTTTGCCTTTTTCCCGGCGATTAGTAGGACTCCGCCACCTTCGCCAGCCCCGCGTCCAGCGATGCGACTTCCCCTGCCGCCAGCAGGCAGCATGCCATCTGGATTTTCAGCGATTGCGGCACCGGCTCGCTTCCTGCCACGCAGCGCTCAATCCAGCGAGCGGTCACTTGCGGATCTTTTCCTTCAGGCAAGGCTTCATTTGCTGTTTCCGTCTGCCGTTCGCTCACAATGCGCGTACCTTGCGCATCGATCAGCGTGATTTGCGGGCAACGTTGCGGGTTAGCGTACACTTCACCTTCTGTACCGTGCATCAGCAGTCCACGGCCCCCGATATCCGAGAAGAATTTCGCAACTTTCCCTACATATTCCGGATGTGAAACGCTCGACAAGCGCAGCGCGGCATCTTCGGCAAACGGCGTGGCCAGCTTCGCCAGGGTATGCGCACTGTTACGCACGCCCATCCGCCAGCGCATAGAAAGCTGTTTTTCCAGCGACGGACACAGCGCGCCAACCGGGATATACACCGGCTGATGGCCATCAAGTTTAGCCTGCGCCTGCCCGGCATGGCGGGTAGGTTCAATGCCCAGCAATTCAAAAATGGTTTCGCTGATAACCCGGGTCGGGTCTTCGCTCACCCCGTGTACCACCACCGGGAAGCCAATTTTGTGCAGCAGAATAGCCAGCAGAGGCGTCAGGTTGGCCTGTTTACGCGCGCCGTTATAGCTTGGAATGACAATCGGCATCGGTTTACCCACCGGCGGCTTAAGGCGCAGAGTGTGCTGCTGCATCGCCTCATAGAAGCCCAGCATCTCTGCCTCACCTTCCCCTTTAATGCGCAGCGCAATCAGGATGCCGCCCATTTCGAGATCCGGCACATCGCCATTCAGCATGTGGGTATAGAGACTGCGGGCGGTGTCCTGATCGAGGTCGCGGGCATGGTTTTTACCCCGGCCAATCTCTTTAATCACATTGCGTAAATCCATCAGATGCTCCTTGTCCGGTGTCGCGTGCCGATTAGCGTTTTTTGCGACGGGTCGTTTTGGCTTTGCTTTTTACTTTAACATCGGGCACCGGGGGTTGCTCAATAGGAAATACCGGTAGCGCATTTAACAGGCGCGGGCCGTAGTTTTTGGTCAACAAACGCTTATCGTATATCACCACTTCGCCCCAGCAGCCGTGGCTACGAATGAGTCGCCCCACCTGCTGAATCAGGTTAAACGACGCGCTGGGCAGGCTTTGCACTTCAAACGGATAACGGTTCAGGCTTTTCAGCCATTCGCCTTCGGTAATGACCACCGGGCTATCGATGGGCGGGAAGGCGATTTTATGAATATGCACCTGGCTTAGCAGCTCACCTTTTAAATCGAGCCCTTCTGCAAATGATTGTAGCCCGACCAGCACGCTGCGCTCGCCATTTTCGACGCGTTTACGATGGTGCTCCACCAGCCGATAACGCGGTTGGTCGCCCTGCACCAACAGCAAAAGGCGCAAATCGGTCACGTGCTCCAGAAAACGTTGCATCGCGCGGTTGCTGGCGAACAGCACCAGCATGCCTTTATGTTTTTTACTTTCCAGCTCCTGGCGGAAATAGGCCGCCATTTCCGCAATGTGCAGCTCTTCATTTTCCATCAACGGCTCGTAGCGCATTTTCGGAATCACGATTTTGCCCTGCTCAACGTGGTTGAACGGCGAGTCGAGCGCCACGAAGCGGTCGCCCGCTTTCTCTTTCAGCCCGCTCATCTCCTGCAAACGCGAGAAACTGTTGAGAGACCGCAGCGTCGCAGAGGTGACCACAATGTGCGGCACGCTGCGCCACAGCAGGCGTTCCAGCTGATCGCTGACGCGGATACCCACGCAGTTAAACCACAGATGCATCTGACCATCACGCGTGTCGCGCGTCGCCCACTTAGAGACCGGTGCGCCGGAGGCCTGCGCCAGCGACGCCAGACGCCAGAGCTTACTTTGCGCCTCAAACATGCCCAGTGCACGGTTCATTTGCAGGATAACGCGATGCAAACGCACGATATCGTGCGAACCAGTTTTCTCGCTGAGATCGTTTAAAAACAGTTCCGCCAGCCCACGCAGCATCTCGGTGAGTTTTGCCAGCCGCTGGACAATTTCCATGATCTCCTCCGGTAGCTCGCCCATCGCAAAGCGGTGTTCCGCTTCCTGGGTCGCCGGAAGATATAAATTCAGAATGTTATTGAGTGAGGCAATCAGCTCGTAAAGTTCTTCACAGTGAGCAGTCAAACGCTCCGGGATAGCCAGCGGCGGCGTGGTTTTCGGGCGAAACTGCTCCATGCAGGTCGCCACCAGCTTGACGAAAAGATCGAGTTGCAGGCGATACCAGGGCGCGGTAATTTCCGCGCTCATCTCCAGCGCATCGCGTGCGACATCCGGCAGATGATGGCCTTCATCCAGCACCAGCAACAGATTTTTTGGCTCCGGCAGCACCGCTTCGCTTTCCATCGCCGCCATGACCAGCGCATGGTTTGCCACCACCACTTCCGCTTCCTGGATCTCGCGCCGCGCGACGAAGAACGGGCACTCGCGATAATAGAGGCAGTTGCGGTTAAGGCAGCTTGCTTTATCGGTGCTCAGACGTCGCCACAAATCATCGTTAATCGCGATATCCGTGTGATCGCGCAGGCCGTCCCATTTATAGCTGTCGAGGTCGGCCTTCAGTTTCGCGCAACGCTTCTGCT
The DNA here is from genome assembly GCF_055796175.1 of Pseudocitrobacter sp. 2023LY-00077. NCBI lineage: Bacteria > Pseudomonadati > Pseudomonadota > Gammaproteobacteria > Enterobacterales > Enterobacteriaceae > Pseudocitrobacter > Pseudocitrobacter sp. 2023LY-00077. Next base: position 228,042 of record NZ_JBSPEI010000009.1, read on the forward strand.
CTTCCTGATTGTTCGGCGTAAGGTCGTCATCCAGAAACGCGAGCAGATCCTGCTGATTGGGCTCGGTACTCGCCAACCCGTTGAGGTTACGCGGGCAAACGTAGCGCCCGCGCCCAAAGGCGGCGGTAAACTTAAGGTCGGGGATAATTTTGCGCAGTAGCGGGAGATCTTTACTGTAGATCTGATCCTGCAACGCGATGTTGGCGGTACTGACCACCAGCGTTTTTTGCTCTTCCCTGGCAATGGCAATGCCGGGTATGAGATAAGAAAGGGTCTTCCCGACGCCGGTCGGCGCTTCGATAGCCAGATGCCGCCCCTCTTCCCCGGCGAGCGTTTTTGCCACGTCAGCAATCATCTGCCGCTGCGGCGCGCGGGGAATAAAGTCCGGGATCTGTTCCTGAAGCGCCTTATACCAGGCGGCGATTTGCGCTTTCAGCGCAGCGGTCAATGCCATGAGAAAACCTGAAATACTGTATAAACAGCCACTATTGTGGCACTTTCTTACGCGGGCGGCAAAAAATAAAGCCTGGCTTGCGGCCAGGCTTCAGAAATTGGCTTCAAGGCAGAGGCGCTACGCTCATCCACCCTGCAAGGCGTGAATCGTTATTGCGCAGCAGACGGTTTACGCGGGCGACGGCGACGCTGCTGTTCGCCTGCCGGTTTGGCATCGCCAATGCGGCGAGACTGTTTCGGTTTAGCGTCAGATTTCGGCGCGCCACCTTCGCTGCGGCGTGGCTGTTGCTGACCACGGCCCTGGCTTTGGCCCTGCCCTTGCGGACGACCACCTTGCCCACGACCGCCGCCGTTGCCGCCGCGCTGCTGGCGGCCGTTCTGGATTGGTTCCGCTTTGATGGACGGATCTGGTTCGTAGCCCGGCAGTGCAATACGCGGGATCTCTTTTTTCAGCAGTTTTTCGATATCACGCAGCAGTTTGTGTTCATCAACACAAACCAGCGACAGCGCTTCACCGGTTGCCGCCGCACGGCCGGTACGGCCAATACGGTGCACGTAATCTTCCGGTACGTTTGGCAGCTCGTAGTTAACTACGTGCGGCAGTTCTTCGATGTCCAGGCCACGCGCGGCGATGTCGGTTGCCACCAGCACGCGGATATCGCCGGATTTAAAATCAGCCAGCGCACGGGTACGCGCGCCCTGCGATTTATTACCGTGAATAGCCGCACTGCGAATGCCATCTTTATTCAGCTGTTCTGCCAGGTGGTTTGCGCCGTGTTTGGTACGGGTAAAGACCAGCACCTGACGCCAGTCGCCCTGGCCAATCATCTGTGACAGCAATTCCCGTTTGCGTTTCTTATCAACGAAATGCACGTGCTGCGTCACCTGCTCGGAGGCAGTGTTGCGGCGCGCAACTTCGATTTCCAGCGGGTTATGCAGCAGCTTTTCTGCCAGCGCTTTAATGTCGTCGGAGAACGTCGCAGAGAACAGCAGGTTCTGACGCTTGGCCGGCAGTTTTGCCAGCACGCGTCGGATATCGTGGATAAAGCCCATGTCGAGCATACGGTCCGCTTCATCCAGCACCAGAATTTCGATGCCGTCGAGTTTCACGGCGTTTTGATGTTCGAGGTCCAGCAGACGTCCCGGCGTTGCCACCAGCACATCGACGCCACCGCGCAGCTTCATCATCTGCGGATTGATGCTCACGCCGCCAAATACCACCAGCGAACGAATGTTCAGATACTGGCTGTATTCACGCACGTTTTCGCCAATTTGCGCAGCGAGTTCACGGGTTGGCGTGAGGATCAGCGCGCGCACCGGGCGACGGCCCTTTGCATGCGGCTGAGTGGTAATCAGATGCTGCAACAGCGGCAGCGTAAAGCCTGCTGTTTTACCGGTGCCGGTTTGGGCGCTGGCCATCAGGTCACGGCCCTGTAATACCGCAGGAATTGCTTGCTGCTGAATGGGGGTGGGTTCGCGATAGCCAAGCTCAACAATGGCACGCAAAATTTCAGGGCTAAGCCCCAGGGAATCAAAAGACATAATTACTCCACACCCACCCCGACCGCATGCGGTGTAGTTTTCGAGGGGATTACAAACCAGATAATGACAAAAACCACAATGTCATGAAGGGCCGGAGTGTAGCAGCTTTTGTGACCTGGCGCATAAAATATCTCGCCAGCCAGGTGGCCTGCGAGGCGGTGAATATTCTGTGTTTTCGCCGTTTTTTGCGTATGTGACTGGACAAGCTCAAAATTCGGACATAATGTTAATCAATCGATTGATTAATTTTCTGTGACGCGATGAATACGACTCCCATCACTACCAAAGGCGAACAGGCCAAAAGCCAGCTCATCGCCGCCGCACTCGCTCAGTTTGGCGAGTATGGGCTGCATGCCACCACCCGCGATATCGCGGCGCAGGCCGGGCAGAACATTGCGGCGATAACCTACTACTTCGGCTCAAAGGACGACTTATACCTCGCCTGTGCCCAGTGGATTGCTGATTTTATCGGCGAGAACTTCCGCCCGCACGTGCAGGCCGCCGAGGCGCTTTTCGCCCAGCCGGAGCCCGATAAAGCTGCCATTCATGAACTGATTTTGCGTGCCTGCAAGAACATGATTCTGCTGCTGACCCAGGACGATACGGTCAACCTTAGTAAGTTTATTTCACGTGAACAGTTCTCGCCCACCGCCGCCTATCAACATATCCACGATCGGGTGATTGCGCCGATGCATACGCATCTTACGCATCTGATTGCCGCCTATACCGGGCGCGATCCGCACGACACGCAAACCATCCTGCACACGCACGCCCTGCTCGGTGAAATCCTCGCGTTCCGTCTGGGACGCGAGACCATTTTACTGCGCGCCGGATGGGCCCGTTTTGATGACGAGAAAGCGGAACAGATTTTCCAGGTGGTGAGCTGCCACATCGATTTCATTTTGCAGGGACTAACGCAAAGGAGCCTGAAACAATGAAGAAACCGGTCATTATTGCACTGGTGCTGGTGCTAATTGTTACCGCCATTGGCGGAACCTGGTGGTATCAGAGCCGCCAGGACAACGGGCTGACGCTCTACGGCAACGTGGATATTCGCACCGTCAATATGAGTTTCCGCGTCGGTGGCCGTTTACAGTCATTAACCGTGGATGAAGGCGATGCCATTAAAGCCGGGCAAACGCTGGGACAGCTCGATAAAGCGCCCTATGAAAATGCGCTAATGCAGGCGAAAGCCAATGTCTCAACCGCCCAGGCACAATATGACCTGATGATGGCGGGCTATCGGGCAGAAGAGATTGCCCAGGCCGCCGCCGCGGTTAAACAAGCGCAGGCCGCCTATGACTACGCGCAGAACTTTTACGCGCGCCAACAGGGGCTGTGGAAAAGCCGCACGATTTCCGCCAACGATCTGGAAAATGCGCGTTCATCGCGTGATCAGGCGCTGGCAACGCTGAAATCGGCGCAGGATAAACTGAGCCAGTACCGCGCCGGGAATCGTCCGCAGGAAATTGCCCAGGCGAAAGCCAATCTTGAACAGGCGCAGGCGCAGCTGGCGCAATCGACGCTCGACTTGCACGACACCACCCTGGTGGCACCGTCGGACGGCACGTTGCTTACCCGCGCGGTAGAACCCGGCAGCATGCTCAATGCGGGCAGCACCGCCCTCACCCTTTCGCTGACGCGCCCGGTGTGGGTTCGCGCTTATGTTGACGAAAAGAATCTGAATCAGGCCCAGCCGGGACGAGAAATTTTACTCTATACCGATGGTCGTCCGGATAAGCCGTATCACGGCAAAATCGGTTTCGTTTCGCCCACCGCAGAATTTACGCCGAAAACCGTTGAGACACCGGATCTGCGTACCGACCTGGTTTATCGCCTGCGCATTATCGTGACCGATGCCGACGATACTCTACGTCAGGGTATGCCTGTCACCCTTAAATTCAGCGATGAGTCGCGCCATGAGTGAAGAGATCATCCAGCTCGACGGGCTGGTGAAACGCTTCGCCGGTATGGATAAACCCGCCGTCGCGCCGCTGAACTGTACCATCCACTCAGGTTATGTTACCGGGCTGGTGGGGCCGGACGGCGCGGGGAAAACCACCCTGATGCGTATGCTGGCGGGCCTGCTGAAGCCCGACGAAGGAACGGCTTCTGTTCTGGGGCTCGATCCTATCGAAAACGACAGCGAGCTGCACAGCATGCTGGGCTACATGCCGCAAAAATTTGGCCTGTACGAAGATTTAACGGTGATGGAGAACCTCAATCTTTATGCCGACCTGCGCAGCGTTACCGGTGACGCGCGACAGAAAACCTTCGCGCGTCTGCTGGAGTTCACCGCGCTGGGGCCGTTTACCGGGCGGCTGGCAGGGAAACTCTCCGGCGGGATGAAGCAAAAACTGGGGCTCGCCTGTACGCTGGTGGGCGAACCGAAAGTGTTGTTGCTCGATGAACCGGGCGTGGGCGTTGACCCCATCTCGCGCCGCGAACTGTGGCAGATGGTGCACGAACTGGCGGGTGACGGAATGCTGATTTTGTGGAGCACCTCCTACCTCGACGAAGCCGAGCAATGCCGCGACGTGCTGCTGATGAACGAAGGCGAATTGCTCTATCAGGGCGAACCGACGGCGCTCACCAAAACCATGGCCGGACGCAGTTTCCTGATGAGCAGCCCGGCGGAAAACAACCGCCGTCTGTTACAGCGCGCGCTGAAATTACCCCAGGTGAGCGATGGAATGATTCAGGGGCGCTCGGTGCGGGTGATCCTCAAAAAAGAGGCCACCGCCGACGATATTCGCCACGCACCGGAAATGCCAGAAATCGAGATTAACGAAACCACGCCGCGCTTTGAGGATGCCTTTATCGACCTGCTGGGCGGTGCGGGAACCTCGGAATCGCCGCTGGGCGCCATTCTACATACGGTTGAGGGTTCGCCGGAAGAGACGGTGATTGAGGCCAAACAGCTCACCAAAAAATTCGGCGACTTTGCCGCCACCGACCACGTGGATTTTGCCGTTAAACGTGGGGAAATTTTTGGCCTGCTCGGCCCTAACGGTGCGGGGAAATCGACCACCTTTAAGATGATGTGCGGCCTGCTGGTACCCACATCGGGCAAAGCACTGGTACTGGATATGGACCTGAAAGTCAGCTCTGGTAAAGCGCGTCAGCATTTAGGTTATATGGCGCAAAAATTCTCGCTCTACGGCAACCTGACCGTGGAACAGAACCTGCGCTTTTTCTCCGGCGTCTATGGCCTGCGCGGGCGAGCGCAGAATGACAAAATCGCCCGCATGAGCGAAGCCTTCGGCCTGAAAAGCATCGCCAGCCATGCGACCGACTCTCTGCCCCTTGGCTTTAAGCAGCGTCTGGCGCTTGCCTGCTCGCTGATGCACGAACCGGATATTCTGTTCCTCGATGAACCCACCTCCGGCGTTGACCCCATTACCCGCCGCGAATTCTGGTTGCACATCAACAGCATGGTGGAAAAAGGTGTGACCGTGATGGTGACGACGCACTTTATGGATGAAGCCGAGTATTGCGACCGAATTGGCCTGGTGTATCGCGGCAAACTGATTGCCAGCGGCACTCCGGATGACCTGAAAGCGCAGGCCGCCGACGATGAACAACGCGACCCGACCATGGAGCAGGCCTTTATCACCTTAATCCACAACTGGGATAAGGAGCACGCCGATGCGCAATAGCACCCTTTCCTGGCGACGCGTACGCGCGCTGTGCGTGAAGGAAACGCGACAAATTATCCGCGACCCCAGCAGTTGGCTGATTGCGGTAGTCATTCCGTTGCTGCTGCTGTTTATCTTTGGCTACGGCATCAACCTCGACTCCAGCAAGCTGCGGGTAGGCATTTTACTGGAACAGCAGAGCGAAGAAGCACTTGATTTTACCCACGCTATGACCGGCTCGCCCTATATTGACGCTACTATCAGCGATAATCGCCAACAATTGGTTGAGATGATGCAGGCCGGGCGTATTCGTGGCCTGGTGGTGATCCCGGTGAATTTCGACAGCCAGATGGCGCGCGACAATGAAACCGCGCCAATTCAGGTCATTACCGATGGCAGCGAGCCAAATACCGCCAACTTTGTACAAGGCTATACGCAAGGGATTTGGCAACTATGGCAGGCTCAGCGTGCGGAAGACAAAGGGCAATCATTCACACCACTCATTGATGTCCAGACCCGCTACTGGTTTAATCCGGCCGCCATCAGCCAGCACTTTATCATTCCCGGTGCGGTAACCATCATCATGACGGTAATTGGCGCGATCCTCACGTCGCTGGTGGTGGCGCGAGAATGGGAGCGCGGTACGATGGAAGCGCTACTTTCAACCGAAGTGACCCGCGTTGAACTGCTGTTGTGTAAGCTGATTCCCTACTACTTCCTCGGCATGCTGGCGATGCTGCTTTGTATGCTGGTTTCGGTGTTTATTCTCGGCGTGCCCTATCGCGGCTCGCTGCTGGTACTGTTTTTCATTACCAGCCTGTTTTTACTCAGCACGCTGGGGATGGGGTTGTTAATTTCGACTATTACTCGCAACCAGTTTAACGCCGCGCAGGTGGCGCTGAACGCCGCGTTTCTGCCGTCAATTATGCTGTCCGGGTTTATTTTCCAGATAGACAGCATGCCGGCGGCAATTCGCATCGTGACCTATATCATCCCGGCCCGTTACTTCGTGAGCACGCTACAAAGCCTGTTCCTGGCCGGTAATATCCCGGTGGTGCTGGTGATTAACACCCTGTTTCTGATTGCCTCGGCGGTGATGTTTATTGGCCTGACATGGCTGAAAACGAAACGTCGACTGGATTAAACTTCGCCGGATGGCGGCTACGCCTTATCCGGCCTACACAATTACGATTCGTAGGTCGGGTGAGCGCAGCGCCACCCGACATGAGGACGACACCATGTTTTATCGTTTATGGACATTAATCCGCAAAGAGCTGCAATCGCTGCTGCGCGAGCCGCAGACGCGCGCTATTTTGATTCTGCCGGTGCTGATTCAGGTGATCCTCTTCCCCTTTGCCGCGACGCTGGAAGTGACCAACGCCACCATCGCTATCTATAACGAGGATAACGGTAAGCACGCGGTGGAGCTGACGCAACGTTTCGCCCGCGCCAAAGCGTTCACCCATATTCTGCTGCTGAAAAGCCCGCAGGAGATCCAACCGACCATCGACACTCAAAAAGCGCTGCTGCTGGTGCGCTTTCCGGCGGATTTTTCGCGTAATCTGGATACCTTCCAGCAGGCGCCCATGCAGTTGATTCTTGACGGGCGAAACTCTAACAGCGCGCAAATCGCGGCCAACTACCTGCAACAGATCGTCAAAGACTATCAGCAGGAGTTAACCGACGGCCAGGCAAAACCCAACAACAGCGAGCTGGTGGTGCGCAACTGGTATAACCCGAATCTGGACTACAAATGGTTTGTGGTGCCGTCGCTGATCGCCATGATCACCACCATCGGGGTGATGATCGTAACGTCGCTCTCCGTCGCTCGCGAGCGTGAACAGGGGACGCTGGATCAGCTACTGGTTTCACCGCTGGCGACCTGGCAGATATTCATCGGCAAAGCGGTTCCGGCGCTGATTGTGGCGACCTTTCAGGCCACTATCGTGTTGGGTATCGGCATTTGGGCGTATCAGATTCCCTTCGCCGGTTCGCTGGCGTTGTTCTACTTCACTATGATTATCTATGGGTTATCGCTGGTAGGCTTTGGGCTGCTGATTTCCTCTCTGTGCGAAACCCAGCAGCAGGCGTTTATCGGCGTGTTCGTCTTTATGATGCCAGCGATTCTGCTGTCGGGTTACGTATCGCCCGTGGAGAACATGCCGGTTTGGTTGCAGAATCTGACGTGGATTAACCCGATTCGTCACTTTACGGATATCACCAAGCAAATTTATCTGAAGGACGCGAGCTTAACGATTGTGTGGGGAAGTTTGTGGCCGCTACTGGTGATAGCGGCCACGACAGGCTCAGTGGCGTACGCGATGTTTCGCCGGAAGATCGCCTGAGTTGCGTTTTTTCTCTTTGACTAACAAAGAGACCAACGCTGGCCCGGCGAGGATCGCCAGCCCCGCAAGGGCCAGCAGGAAGTTATTGTGTAACACTCGCGACAGCAGCCATAAGGCGATAATTGCCGCGCCAAAATACCAGGTGGTGGTGAGTTCTTCGAGTACATCGCCCACATCACGCCAGCGCTGTTCACGGTGGCGCTGTAATGCCAGCATCAGAATCACCGTCACGCTGTAGAGCACACACAGGCCCAGGCCGACGCGGACTAATGCACCGCCCATCCAGCCCATAACCAGCACCGCCACAACCAGCAAATGCAACATAATCTGCCAGCAACTTAACCCTGTTGCGACACGAACGCGTTGTTGCCACTTCATGGCTTCTTCTCCTGAAGGATTTTATTTGCCTATTCAGAGTACGCCACTTTACGGAAAATTCCGTATCACCGCATCTTTTTGTGACGCCGACTACACTATTTAGTCAGGATAAAAAAATAACGGGAGCCAAATGTCCGCGAACAGCACGCCTTTTTCGGTAAAAATACTGACAATTAACACCCATAAGGGCTTTACGGCATTTAACCGACGTTTTATTTTGCCGGAGCTTCGCGACGCCGTTCGCACCGTCGGTGCGGATATTGTTTGCCTGCAGGAAGTACTGGGGGCGCATGAAGTGCATCCGCTGCACGTCGAAAACTGGCCGGATACCAGCCACTACGAATTTCTCGCCGACACCATGTGGAGCGATTACGCCTATGGGCGAAATGCGGTCTATCCGGAAGGGCATCACGGCAACGCGGTGCTCTCACGATACCCTATCGAACATTTTGAAAATCACGATGTTTCCATCGGCGACAGCGAGAAGCGCGGATTACTCTATTGCCGAATCGCCCCCCCGCAGCGTGCTACGCCGATTCATGTGATTTGCGTGCATCTTGGCCTCGGCGAAAAACAGCGTCAGGCGCAAATTGTGATGCTGGCCGATTTTGTCAATGCGCTGCCGCAGGGCGAACCGGTGCTGGTGGCCGGTGATTTCAACGACTGGCGGCAGAAGGCTAACCATCCATTAAAAGCAAAAGCCGGGCTGGAAGAGATTTTTACCCGCGCCCGGGGCCGCCCGGCGCGCACTTTCCCGGTCAGTTTGCCGTTATTACGCCTGGATCGCATCTATGTGAAAAATGCTAACGCCAGCCAGCCAACCAAGCTTGCCCTGCGCGGCTGGCGACACCTTTCAGACCATGCGCCCCTTAGCGCGGAGATCCACCTATGAAATGCGCCTGGCGAGAAGGCAACCAGATTACCCTGCTGGAGAATGGCGACCAGTACTACCCTGCGGTTTTCAAAGCCATCGATCGTGCGCAGAGTAAAGTGATCCTTGAAACGTTTATCTGGTTTGAAGATGCAGTAGGTAAACAGCTGCATGCGGTATTACTGCGTGCTGCGAAGCGCGGCGTACAGATAGAAGCGCTGCTGGATGGATACGGCTCCCCTGATTTGAGCGACGACTTCGTCAATGAGCTGACCGAAGCGGGCGTTATTTTCCGCTACTACGACCCCAGCCCACGCCTGCTGGGGATGCGCACCAATCTCTTTCGCCGTATGCACCGCAAAATCGTGGTGGTCGATGCCCGTATTGCCTTTATTGGCGGCATCAACTATTCCGCCGAACATATGTCCGACTATGGCCCGGAAGCCAAGCAGGATTACGCGGTACAGGTTGAAGGCCCGGTGGTACAGGACATCGTGCAGTTTGAGCTGGAGAATCTGCCCGAGAACACCCCTTTGCGCCGTTGGTGGCGCCGCCATCATCGTGCAGAAGAGAACCGCACGCCAGGCGAGGCACAAGCCCTGTTGGTGTGGCGCGACAACGACGAACACCGTACAGATATTGAACGTCACTACCTGCGGATGCTGGCGACCGCCAAACGTGAGGTGATCATCGCCAACGCCTACTTCTTCCCCGGCTATCGTCTGCTGCATGCCATGCGACGCGCGGCGCGACGCGGTGTGCGGGTGAAACTGGTGGTTCAGGGCAACCCGGATATGGCGATTGTCAAAGTGGGCGCGGTGCTGCTCTATCGCTATCTGGTGAAAAGCGGCGTGCATATCTATGAGTACCAGCGCCGCCCCTTGCACGGTAAGGTCGCCCTGATGGACGACCACTGGGCGACGGTCGGCTCCAGCAACCTCGACCCATTGAGCTTGTCGCTGAATCTTGAAGCCAATCTCATGATCCACGATCGCCAGTTTAACCAGACCTTACGCGACAATCTGAATACGCTAATCACCCGTGATTCGCAGCGCGTGGACGAAAGTATGGTGCCTAAGCGCAGCTGGTTAAATCTGGGAATTGGTGTGGTGGTGTTCCACTTCCTGCGCCATTTCCCGGCAATGGCCGGTTGGCTACCGGCGCACACACCTAAACTGGCGGAGGTCCCTCCTCCCGCGCAGCCCGCAATGGAAACGCAGGACCGCGTCGAGCCGGAGAACTCCGGAGCCCGACAATGAAATGGATGAGCAAGTCACAATGGAAGTGGACCAAACGCGCGCTCACCTGGCTATTTCTGGTTGCCGTTGCGGTGCTGCTGGTGCTTTACGCGCGAAAAATTGACTGGCACGAAGTGTGGAACGTCATCCGCGACTATAACCGTCTGGCGCTGCTGGGCGCGGTAGGCCTGGTGATATTTAACTACCTGCTGTATGGCTGCTACGACTTGCTGGCGCGCGTCTGGTGCGGGCATAAGCTGGCAAAACGCCAGGTCATGCTGGTGTCGTTTATCTGCTATGCCTTCAACCTGACGCTCAGCACCTGGGTTGGTGGCATTGGCATGCGCTATCGCCTGTACTCACGGCTTGGCCTGAAACCCGGCACCATCACCCGCATCTTTTCCCTGAGCATCTCGACCAACTGGCTGGGTTATTTATTACTGGCAGGCGTGATGTTTACCGTGGGGGCAATCGACCTGCCGGCACACTGGTACATCAACGATACGACTCTTCGACTGCTCGGCGCGGCGCTATTGGCGACGGTGCTGATTTATCTGGGATTTTGCGCATTCGCCAAAAAACGCCAGTATTCCGTTAAAGGTCAAACGCTGGTGCTGCCCACCTGGAAGTTCGCCCTCGCCCAGATGGCGATTTCCGGCCTGAACTGGATGGCGATGGGTGCAACCATCTGGCTGCTGATGGGCCAGGCCGTTGATTATTTCTTCGTCCTCGGCGTGCTGCTGGTAAGCAGCGTGGTGGCGGTGATTGTGCATATTCCGGCGGGGATCGGCGTGCTGGAAGCGGTCTTTGTCGCGCTACTGGCCAGTGAAGAAATCTCTTCCGGAACAATAATTGCGGCGCTGCTGGTGTGGCGCGTGCTGTATTACTTTATCCCGCTGCTGCTGGCGCTGGTGTGTTATCTGGGGCTGGAAAGCCAGGCGAAAAGGATTCGGGAGAAGAATGAGGAGAAGGCTGGAGGGTGAGAAACGTCCAGATTTAGTCGCATTGCCATTCCTTTTATAATCCATCAGGTTTATCCTGGAGAATTTTCTTTTTATCCACACGACAACAGCAAGCCACTCTCTAACGTCAGAAGTTGATAAGGTGGCAATGGATCGCTGGATATATTATTCAACACGCCATCAATCCATTTCAAGAGCTTTTCATCATCTGATGGCGACAATGAAGCAAAAGCCATTAAATAATTAAAATCATTTTGTATAGATAACGTATCAATTATAAACTTAGAAAATAGATCTTCAGCTGAAAGTACGATTGCAAATTGATAACCATCCGGATGTGTAAGACAGCGATAGTCTGCTGTAATGAGCGCATTCCAGCGTTCGCTGCCTATCCTTCCTGGCAAAAGGACATAGCACCATTGTTCTACGGGCAGTATAATCCCAGGATACTTTTCCTTTAGATTCATCTGAGTTAGTGACATTATTATTTTAACCTCTTCAATTCGGTATTCGAAAGAGGCCCCTTCCTTAAATATTTCCATATTCATTATCTGTACCATGAATTATAAACAGCGGCAGCTTATTGATTGTTGTCATCGCAGGTCATTTAACAATGGTATAATTTTCACCATCCCCACATCCCTATACCCGAACTAAGGAAGGTGCGAATAAGCGGGGAAATTCTTCTCGGCTGACTCAGTCATTTCATTTCTTCATGTTTGAGCCGATTTTTTCTCCCGTAAATGCCTTGAATCAGCCTATTTAGACCGTTTCTTCGCCATTT